>CAZUZE010000052.1:0-11753 GCA_964624565.1 uncultured Robiginitalea sp. | reverse complement strand
CACCCCCTTTTTTTATCCCTCCCTGTCCCGGTGATCCGGAAAGTCCTGGCAACCGGGCATTGCTTATCCGCCCTTGAGAAACCCTCAAAGGGGAGTGGGATTTCCGGGGCTGCCAGGAAAGACCACAACCAAATGGAAGATTTAAGAAAAGGTGCCCGGAGCGGATGGCCTTATACGACAATATTGACGATCTTGCCTGGGACCACAATGACCTTGCGGGGTTTGCGCCCTTCGAGGTAATGCAGGGTTTGCTCGCTTGACAGCACGGCGGCTTGGATTGCTTCCCGGTCAAGGTCGGCGGGAAGGGCTATCTTAAAGCGCATTTTCCCGTTAAAGGAAACCGGGTACTCCTTGGTGCTTTCCACCAGGTACTTCGCCTCGTATACCGGGTAGGGCTCATGGGCAATGCTGTCCCTGTGGCCCAGTTTTTCCCAGAGCTCCTCCGCAATATGCGGGGCATAGGGGGCCACCAGGACGGCCAGGGGCTCCAGGACAGCCCGCTCCCTGCACCCCTGTGCGGTGAGTTCGTTCACACAAATCATAAAGGTGGAGACCGAAGTGTTGAACGAAAACGACTCGATGTCTTCCGTAACCTTTTTAATGGTCTTGTGAAGCGTTTTGAGGTTTTGGGCAGAAGGGGCCTCATCGCGGACTTCAAAACCCCGGTCGGCCCCCTGATGGTATAACTTCCAAAGCTTTTTTAAAAACCCGTGAACCCCGCTCAGTCCGGCCGTATTCCAGGGCTTGGATTGCTCGAGGGGCCCGAGGAACATTTCGTAGAGGCGGAGCGAATCGGCGCCGTACTGCTCGCACACCTGGTCCGGGTTAACCACGTTAAACCATCTCTTTGACATTTTCTCCGCCTCCCTGCCGACGATGTATTTGCCATTCTCGAGCAGGAATTCGGCTTCCTGGAACTGGGGTTGCCATTCCCGCAATTTCTCCAGATCCAGTTCATCCGAGGCATTGACCAAATTCACATCCACGCGGATTTCCTCTACCTGCTCCTCCCCCGCCAGGCCTTTGCTCAGGAACTGGTTTGTCCCGCTCCTGCGATAGACGATGGCACTGGTCCCCAGGATCATCCCCTGGTTGATCAGCTTTCGGGCGTATTCCTCTTTTGGGATCCAGCCGCGGTCAAAAAGAAATTTCTGCCAGAAACGCGAATACAACAAGTGCCCGGTGGCATGTTCGCTCCCACCTATATAAAGGTCCACATCCTGCCAGTACCCTATAGCCTCTTCAGAGACGAGGGCAGCGGTGTTGTCCGGGTCCATATAGCGGTTGAAGTACTGCGAACTCCCGGCCCAGCCCGGCATGGTATTCAACTCAAGGGGGAAAACAGTTATCCTGTCGATTCTTTCGTTGGCGACCACTTCCTCTTTTACGGTGTCCCAGGCCCAGTGGGTGGCATTTCCCAGGGGGGGCTCCCCTGTTTCCGTCGGCAGGTATTTTTCCACCTCCGGCAGGGTGAGCGGCAGGCAATGCTCGGGCAGCAATTGTGGCAGTCCTTCGGCGTCATAATAGACAGGAAAGGGTTCCCCCCAATAGCGCTGGCGGCTGAAAACCGCGTCCCGGAGCCTGTAATTGACCTTGCCGGTGCCCTGCCCCTTTTCCTCCAAAGCCGCAATGACCTTTTGGCTGGCCTCCCGGTAGCCCAGGCCGTTGATAAATCCGGAATTTGCAATCACCACCCCTTCTTTTTCTTCAAAAGCCGCTTCCGCCACCGAGACGCCTTCAAAAATATTGGGTACGGGGATACCGAAGTGTCGGGCGAAATCGAAATCGCGCTGGTCCCCGCAGGGAACCGACATCACGGCACCCGTCCCATATCCGGCCAGGACGTAGTCCCCGATCCATATCGGGATCAGGTCCCCCGTAAAGGGGTGGATGGCAGAGGCCCCCGTAAAAACACCGGAAATGGTCTTCACGTCGGCCATCCGCTCGCGTTCGGACCGCCTGGAGGTGGCCTCGATATATTCCGTGACGGCCCCCATTTGCTCCGGGGTCGTTATTTTCAGGACGAGTTCGTGCTCCGGGGCGAGGGTCATAAAGCTCACCCCGAAAATCGTGTCGGGCCGCGTGGTAAAAACCTCTATTGGAAAAGACGCTGACACCGCCCCTTCGGGATGGGTGTGGAACACCACCGAAGCCCCCACGGAACGCCCGATCCAGTTTTGCTGGGAGTCCTTCAGCGGCCTGGGCCAGTCAATGGCTTCCAGTCCATCGAGCAACCGCTGGGCATAAGCGGTAATCCGCATGCTCCACTGGGTCATCTTTTTTCGGATCACCGGATACCCCCCCCTTTCGGAGACCCCGTTCACGATTTCGTCGTTGGCGAGTACCGTTCCCAGTTCCGGACACCAGTTGACTTCGGAGTCCGCCAGATAGGTCAGCCGGTATTTCAGCAAAATACGTTCCTGTTGCGCCTTTGAAAACGACTTCCACTGCCCGGCAGTAAAGGGTGTCGTATCCTCGTCACAAGCCGCCTCCACTTCCAGGTTCCCGCCGGACTCAAATGCTGCAATCAGGGAGTCAATGGCTTCAGCCCTGTCCGTCTTTTTGTTGTACCAGGAGTTGAAGAGCTGCATGAATATCCACTGTGTCCACCGGTAATACGAAGGATCTGAGGTACGCACCTCCCGGTCCCAGTCATAGGAAAACCCGAGCTGGTCGAGCTGTTCCCGGTACCGGGCAATATTGGTCTCCGTCGTAATGGCCGGGTGCTGCCCGGTCTGAATGGCGTATTGCTCGGCGGGCAGCCCGAAGGAATCGTACCCCATGGGGTGGAGGACATTGTATCCCTGGTGCCTTTTAAAGCGAGCGTAGATATCACTGGCAATGTACCCCAGGGGATGCCCCACATGCAGGCCCGCCCCGGAGGGATAGGGAAACATGTCTAGGACATAGTACTTTGGCTTCCCGGAAGGGAACTCGGCCCTGAAGGTCTTGTGGTCCGACCAAAATTTCTGCCATTTGGCTTCTATATGCCTGAAATCGTACTGCATTTTTCGGGTGAAAGATGGGATAGGGTACCCCAGAGGTTAAATCCGGGCAAAAATAAGTGGAATCCATTTACTTTCCTATTTTTACATATCCTTAGTACCGCTATGAGCAGATCATTTGAACGCTACCAAAGGCGAAAACTCATCTCATCCTACTTTTCCGTTATCCTCAGCATTGCCCTGGTACTTTTTTTATTGGGGCTGCTCGGATTGCTGGTGCTCAATACCAAAAAACTCGCCGACCACTTCAAGGAGGAAATCACCCTCTCCGTTTTCCTGAAGGATACCGCCAAGGAAGTGGAAATCGGGGAGCTCCAGAAGCGCCTGGTCATGGCGGAGTACACCAAATCGGCCGTTTTTGTCTCCAAGGATGAGGCGGCGGCGGAACACAGCGCGGAGATCGGGGAGGATTTCCTCGAATTCCTGGGATACAACCCGCTGAAGAATTCTATCGACGTCAACCTCAACGCAGAGTATGTAAGCACCGCCCAGGTAGACTCCATTGCCCAGAGCATTGCATCCCAGAGTTTTGTCGAGGAGGTCAGTTTTGACCGGCCCACGCTGGACCTGCTGACCCGGAACGTCAAAAGGGTGGGGCTTGTCATCCTGATCGCCTCGGGGCTTTTCACCCTGATTGCCGTCCTGCTCATCAACAGTTCCATCCGGTTGTCGATCTATTCCAAACGCTTTATTATCAAGACCATGCAAATGGTGGGGGCCACAAAATCCTTTATCCGCAAACCCTTTATCTGGACGAATATCAAGCTGGGGGTCATCGGGGCTGTCCTGGCCCTGGCCGGACTCGCCGGACTGCTTTTTTACCTGGACCGGAACTTTCCCCAACTCGGTCTGCTGGAGGACGTCGTGCAGCTGGCGGTGGTCTTTGCAGGGGTCTTCCTGGCCGGAGTGCTCATTTCGCTGATCAGTACCTTTTTCGCGACACAGCGGTTCCTGAACCTGCGCACAGACGATTTATATTATTAAATTTGCAGCATGAGCAAGAAAAAGAACCGGCAAAGCCCACAGAAGAATTCCAGGGAATTCATTTTTCAGCGGAGGAATTACGTGCTGATGTTCACCGGGATCGCCTTTATCGCCCTGGGTTATATTCTGATGGCCGGCGGCGGCACAGAGGACCCGGAGGTCTTCAGCGAGGCAATTTTCAGTTTCCGGCGTATCCGGCTGGCTCCTACCCTGGTGCTTATCGGGTTGGGGATACAGGTTTTTGCGATTCTGGCGAATCCCAATAAGAAGAAATCCAGTTAATTGGACCTGATCGACGGCATTATCCTGGGTATCATCCAGGGGCTCACCGAATTCCTTCCGGTTTCGTCAAGCGGCCATCTGGAACTGGGCAAGGTGTTGCTCGGTGACACTTCCATTCCGGAAGAAAGCCTCCTTTTTACCGTAGTACTTCATTTTGCGACGGCCCTCAGTACCCTGGTCGTATACCGGAAGGATGTCTGGGAGATCCTGCAGGGGCTCTTTGCCTTCAGGGACAACGAGAGTACCCGGTTCTCCCTCAAAATCATCCTCTCCATGGTCCCGGCGGCCCTGGTGGGGCTCTTTTTCGAAGACGAGCTGGAAATGCTTTTCAGTGGCAATATCCTGCTGGTGGGCTGTATGCTGCTGGTCACGGCCCTTTTGCTCTTCCTGGCAGACCGGGCAAAAGCTACCCACAAAGATGTGTCCTATTCCAATTCCCTGGTCATCGGGTTTGCCCAGGCTGTGGCCATCCTCCCCGGCATTTCGCGCAGTGGGGCCACCATTGCCACTTCTGTCCTCCTGGGGGTTGACAAACAAAAGGCCGCGCGCTTCTCATTCCTGATGGTCGTACCGCTCATCCTGGGAAAAATCGCCAAGGACATCCTCAGCGGGGACCTGAATTTTCAGGGGGATAAGTTCGGCGTGCTGGCGGCGGGCTTTCTCGCTGCTTTTATCTCAGGCCTCCTCGCATGTACCTGGATGATCAGCCTGGTGCGCAACAGCAGGCTTACGTATTTTGCCGTATATTGTGTGATCGTCGGTTGCATTGCCATAGCCGCTGCCCTGTGGTTTTAGGCAGATATAAAATTCACGCCTCTTGAACCTCTCCAAAGAAGCCTTTCTCGAAGGACAGATCCTGGCGATCGACAAACCCCATGGATGGTCTTCCTTCCAGGCTGTCAATTCCGTGAAATGGACACTCAGAAAGGCGTTTTCCCTGAAGAAAATAAAAGTCGGCCATGCAGGCACCCTCGATCCCCTGGCCACCGGCCTGCTGCTGATCTGTACCGGGAAAAGCACCAAAAAGATTGCGGCCCTTCAGGGAATGGACAAGGTCTATACCGGCACATTCCACATGGGATGCACCACCCCTTCCTTCGACCTTGAAACCGAAGTGGATGCCCGCTTTCCCACTGCGCACCTCACGGAGGATTTCCTCCGTGAAAAAACATCCGGCTTCCTGGGGGAAATCACCCAGAGGCCCCCGGTATTCTCGGCCGTAAAAAAGGATGGGAAGCGATTGTACGAATACGCCAGGGCGGGAAAGGACGTCGAGATCCCCCTCAGGAGGGTTCAGATCCACGACTTCCGGCTCACGCGCATCGCCTTGCCCGAAGTCGATTTTTCCGTCACCTGCAGCAAGGGCACCTATATACGCTCCCTGGCCCATGATTTCGGCATGGCGGCAGGTTCAGGGGCGTATCTCTCGGCCCTGAAAAGAACCAAAATAGGTTCCTACAACGTAGATATAGCAGTAAGCCCAGATGAATTCCGGGCCCTGTTCGTGGAAGCCGGCTTTAAGATTTAATCGGGCAAAACGAGGTTATCCCTCCTGAAAAACAAAATAAATCAGGGGAAAGTAGGTTATAGTCTTATGAATCTGACACGCAGTCAACTCTCGTTCCTGATCACGTTCTTCTCCCTGGGCATCGTGGTGCTGACCCTTTTCAACATCCATCTCGGTGCCACCCTGGAAGAGGAATACGTCATTGAAATGAGCCTGGCCGATGAAGACCTGGAAACCCTCCTGAAAGAATTGGAAGAACGCGAAAAAGAGGAGGCGGACCCGGTAAAATCCCATATGGCGCTCAATGAAACAGCCAAGCCGCGTTTTGGTTCGCCCGAACCCCTTAAAACCCTTGAAGAGCTCATGGCGGAGCGGGCGGAAGCCGAAGGCACCGAACCCTCTGAAAATACCGACCCTGACGAGTTTAACAGTTCCCTGAAAGAACTCGCGCAGCTCCGGGAAGCCAAAAAGGAATTGCTCGGGGAAAAAGAAGCCGAAAAAAAAGAATATACAAGTCACCTCTCCGAGAAAAGGACATCCATCAGTTATTCCCTGGTCGGAAGGAACCACTATGAGCTGCCGCCGCCGATCTACACCTGTATCGAAGGGGGTAAAGTAGTCATCAATATAGAGGTGGACAGGCGGGGATTCGTAACGGACGCCTCCTATAACGACAAGAGTTCGACAACTTCCAATGGGTGTTTGGTGGAAAACGCGATCGCCTATGCGCTCAAAGCCCGGTTCAGCCCTTCGGAAAAGGGCCTGCAGAAGGGGACCATCACTTATTTATTCCAGGGCAAGTAAGGGCACCAGTTCGGACAGGATGCTCTTCCCCCCGTCCTTATTGTACCATTTCTGAAGGGACTCCCTGAATTCCGCCGTGAGTTTCCCGTGGCGTTCCCTGTATTCCGAGACCATTCTGCGGGCTTCTTCCGGCCTCGGACCCCAGGTGGCTGCCACCCGGTACCCGTCCCGTGGTTCGACCACAAGGAGCTTCGGGATGGAACGGGCACCCTCGGTCAGGAAGCGGTCCATCAACTCCGGATGCGCGTCCCTGAAAACAATCCGCAAGTCCAGGTTGGGAGTCCTTTTTGCAAGCGCCTCGATGGCAGGGAGGACAGGGGCAGCATCGCCGCACCAGGATTCGGTCAGCACCAGCAAGATACGCGGAGCGGCCAGGCCGTCGAGCGCCTTCAGGTGCTCCTCCCCCACCTGTATCTTCCGCTCCCACCGGCGCATGCGCCGATGGTTCAGCAGGGTGTAGTGCACCATTTCATCGGAGGGGTCAGGGCCCGAGGTCTGTTTCTGCTTCGCGTATTCCGCGACCAGGTCGGCATACTCCCTGTATCCCATGGCGCTCTGAAGGGCACGGGCTATCAGGTCTTTTGTCTGAGGGTGCTTCAGCATGGTTTCCTTTGAGGGCATCGTCCGGCTTTTTGATTCCTTCCCGACAGGATTTCCCGGGACATCCTTACAGGGTGTGTACTCTGATCATCCTTCCCGCGAGAAGGAAGGCCTCCGTCAGCCCCCCGCTCAATAAAAAAAGATGGGTGTACATGGGGTTCATCGTTGACTGTCTATGGGGTATCGAGTTCCGGGTTTATGGCGAGGGCCTGGAACAATTTTGCCTTTGTCATCAGGAATTTGTTCTGCACCTCATTCGCCTTGAGGCGCGCATCTATAAGGGCCCGTTCCCTGGAATTGATCAGAAACAGGGAACTCTCCCCGAAACTGAATTTGCGTTCCTCGGCCTGCAGAAGGCGGTTGTAATCCACCACGATGCCGCCGATCAGGGCGTTCTGCCTCTCGAATGAATCGAGTTCGTTGTAGAGGGCGTATACTTTGTTTCGGATACTTACCCATGCGTTGTCCCGCTCAAATTCGGCGTCCCGGAGCTTGAAGCGCGCCATTTTCAGGGCACCCCTCTCCTTCCTCAGAAAAAGGGGCATGCTGAAGGTCACCCCTCCCTTATAGTCCTGGGTGACATAGGAATTTATCAGTTCCGGCGTTTCGGTCAGGAAATTGTACTCGAGCTGTATCTGAGGGAACAACTGGTTCACCTTCAGCCGCCGGTCGACCTCCAGGCCCTGTATCTTATAATCCAGGGAGCGGAGTTTCGGATGGGCTTCCAGGGCAAAGCTGTCCAGGGGCACCCCTTCGATTTCCAGTGCGCGGTCCACCTGCTCCCCCGGCTCGGTGTCGGGGATGACATCGTCCTGTACCTCAATCGGGATATTGTCGTCCAGCCAGAGGAAATTTGAAAGTTCCAGGGCCGTATTCCGGTACAGTACGCGGGCCTGCTCCAGCCCCAGGCTCCGGTTCTGAACGGCAATCCCTGCTTCCACGGTGTCTATATAGGCGATGTCCCCCGCAAGGGCACTTTCCCGGATGCCCTCATACCGCAGGCGGGCGTTGTCCAGGAACTGCTCGAAGACCAGAAGGTCTTTATATGCCTGCAGCCACTTGAAATACGCCCCGGAGGCCTCGAAGAGGATCTGGTTCACCAGCAGATCCCTGTCTGCGGCGCTTTGCTGCTCAAAAAACTTCGCCTTCCTAAGGGTCGCCATGCGCTCGTTGATCCATAGCCCGTTAAGCACGTTGACCGTGACCCCCGCACTGTAGAGGCCGTCATCGGGAAGGGCCTCGTCCGGGTTCAGGAAATCCCCGTCGTTCTGCTCAAACTGCCCCTTGAATTCCACGCCAAACCAGGTCGGGATCTTAAACGTGGCGTTCAGGCGGTCGTAATACTCTGAACCCCGGAATTCCTTCCGGTCAAAATCCACTTCCAGCTTTGGGTCAAACCCCCCCCTGGACCGCAGCAGGTTGGCCTCTGCCGCCCCGAGCACGATCTCCGCCTGCCTGGCGATGGGGTGGAACTGCTTCACATAGGCCAGGTACTCCCGGAACCCAAGGACGAGGCTATCCGCTTCCTGAGCGCGCAGCAGGGAAGAGGCACAGCAAATAATCAGGAAGAAGAGTCTGGTCCGCATCTTATTTCTTAGCAGTTTCTGCACTGGTATCGGGCGTATAGTAGTTGGGGGGGAAACCGTTTAACTGCCTCCACAATTCAAACCAGATCGGCACGTCCTCCAAAAGGGCAATGGTACTGGCTCCAGAGCCTACCCTGAGGTCCGAGGGCCAGGGGTGGTCCTCCTCGTCCGGGGCCAGTAGGACCCGGTACTTGCCATTGGGGCTGATAAAGGTTTCTATGGCCACTACCTTGCCCCCATAGGTCCCATAGGACACATTGGGCCAGCCGCTGAAAATAATGGCAGGCCATCCGTCGAACTGTATACGGACCTTTTCCCCGAGATGGATCAGGGGCAGGTCGATAGGGGCCACAAAGGTTTCCACCGCCATATCGTAATCCGAGGGCATGATATTGACCAGTTCCTCCCCTTCCTTGAAGGTTTCCCCGATCCCGGCCACAATGGCCTTGTTGACAAAGCCGTTCTGTGGGGCCCGGATGTAGTACATCTCCGAGCGCCTCTCGTAGTTGGCGTATTCATTTTCGAGTTTGGTAACCTGCGCCTCCGAATCAAACTGGGACGACTGGGCCGTAAAGAGATCGCTCTGGGCCTTGGACACCTTGTCTGTGTATTCGGCCTGTACCCTGCCGATCTCCACCTCTGCATTGAGGACCTCATTGCGGCTTGCCAGCAACTTGTTTTCCTGAGAGATCAGTTTGGCCTGGGTTTCCTGTAATTTCAGGCGCTTCTCCTCCACATCGGTTACGGCCTTCAGGCCTTCGGCCTGCAGCTGGGTGGTCCGGTCAAACTGCCGCTCGGCAATGGCGATATTGGTTTTGGCCGCCTCCAGGTCAATGCTGTCGCTCTTAACCTTCAGTTTGGCCTGCAGCAATTTATTCCGGGCCTGCTCCAGTTTCAGCCTCCGCTCGTTTTCCAGGGCCCCGATCTGGGTCTGCAAAGCGCGTACCTTTTCCTGGTAGGAAGAGACCGCCATGCTCTTGGCGTCGATCTGCTGTCCGGTCCGCTCGATCAGCCGGGGGTCAAAATACTCGTTCTTTACCTCCGACATAAACAGGATGGTATCCCCGGCGGACACGTAGTCCCCTTCCCGCACATACCATTTTTCAAGCCGTCCCGGGATGGGAGACTGAAGGGTCTGCGGGCGCTGGTCCGGGTTCAGGGTGGTCAGGTACCCGTCCCCCGTGATATTCTGGGTCCACGGGAGGAACATGACCACAAGGGTGATGATCGCAAATGCCAGGAGGAAGCGGTTGAAGTACTTGTAGTGCCTCCTGTGGAATACCTTCTGCACGGCCTCAAACCGGGAGAGGTCTACTTTTTCGTTTAATTTAACCGGCGATATATTAAGCATTGCCCTTTTCTTTTAGAATCTTACCATCTTCAAAGTAAATCACGCGCCCGCACCGGGAGGCCCACCGTTCGTTTTCACTTACCACCAGCAGTGCCCACCCGTTGGCCGGGTCTGTCAGGAAATCCATCACCTCGTTGGCTTCATCTGCATTGAAATGGTCCAGCGGGTCCTTGAGCAGCAACAGTTTTGGTTTGCGCAGGATGCTTCGAGCCAGTACCAGCTTCTTGCCTACCGTAAAGGGGATCTGCTTTCCTTCCGGATACAGGACCGTACGCAGCCCTTTGGGCTGTTCCTTGACAAAGGAAAGGAGCTTGGTCTTTTCAAGGGCCCAGTACACCTGCTCCATGGTAATGCTCTTGTCCCCGAAGGTGAGGTTGTCCATGATCGTCCCTTCGAAGGGGGTTTCCTCAGGCAGCGATTTCCCCAGATGGGAACGGTAATAGTTCAGGTTTACGCCCTTTAGGGACACCTCATTGATGAATATCTGCCCGCTGTCCGGCTGCAGGATGGCCGCTATCAGACGGAGCAGGGTCGATTTCCCGGACCCGGAGGGGCCCTTCAGCAGGATGGTGCAGGAAGGGGTGATCTTCAGGTTGACCCCGTCGATGATCTTCTTATCCCGCTCCGGAATTGAGTAGGAGAGGTCCTTGAGTTCGACAAAGAACCCCTGCCCTTCCTCAAATGGCTTCTCCCCGCCTGTGGGCTCCAGTTCCTTGTCGACCACCTGCCCGAGTTTCTCCAGGGATGTGAGCAAATCGTAGAAGGTTTCCAGGCCAAGGATGAGCTTTTCCACCGAGCTGATCACCAAAAGGATGATGATCTCAGCGGCGACGAACTGGCCGATATTCATTTCCTGGTTCAAAACGAGCAGCCCGCCGATCAGGAGGAGCCCAGCGGAGACGAGCACCTTGAAACCGATCATCTGTACGAACTGTATCACCAAAATCTTGAAGTGGCTTTCACGGGCATCCAGATACCCGCTGACCAGGGCGTCGTTCTTGTCAATGGCGTGTGAGGTCTTCCCGGACAATTTGAAACTTACGATGCACCGGGCTACTTCTTCAATCCAGTGGGCAACCTTATACTTGTTCTTGGACTCGGCAAGGCTCGTCTCCAACCCGCGCTGGAAGGTGAACTTAAAGACGATGTAGATGAGCAGGATCAGCAGGATGCCGTAGATGATAAAAAACGGGTGGTAAAAGGACAGCAGGAGCAGCCCGAAAATGATCTGCAACAGGGCCGCGGGAAAATCCACGAGGATTTTGGCCAGGGATTTCTGGATCGTCAGGGTATCAAAAAAACGGTTCGCAAGTTCCGGGGGATAGTAGTTCCGGAGCTCGTCCATTCTGATCTTGGGGAACCTGTAGGCGAATTCAAAGGAGGACCTGGTAAAGATTTTTTGCTGCAAATTTTCAATGATGCGTATCTGCATCAGCTGCAGCAACCCCACAAACGCAACCCCAAGGGTCACCAGGACCACCAGGACAATCCAGGAGGTGCTCACCTGGGCCCCCTGGATCAGGTTGATGATGGCCTGAATCCCAAGCGGGAGTGAAAGGTTGACCACTCCGGCGAATATGGCGTAATAGAAAACCTGCAGGACGTCCTTTTTTTCAAGTGTCAGCAAACCGATC
>CAZUZE010000051.1:0-11957 GCA_964624565.1 uncultured Robiginitalea sp. | reverse complement strand
TTCTGGCATGGCTGAACTGGATAACCACCGGGCCCTCCTTCCCATGGGTGATTTTCCCAGCCGTAGCCTGGGGTTTTGGCCTGGTGATACAGGGAATGGAGGCCTATGGTTACAATCCCCTTTGGGGCAAGCGCTGGGAAGAGCGGAAGATACGCGAGCTGATGGCATCGGACACTGAGGGAACAGGCATTTAAACAGATAGATAAACCAATTATGGAAACACTTAAAGAGAACCGGGAATCGAAATACCTCAGGGCCAAAGAGCGGGTGGAGGAACTCAAGAAGTTTTACGGCAACCTGGCGGCATATGTTTTTGTCATCTCCCTGCTGGCCGTTATCAACTACCTCACAAATGACTGGAGGTATATGTGGTTCCTGTGGGCGGCTTTCGGATGGGGGATCGGCCTGTTGGCCCACGCCTTCCGGACCTTCGGATGGAACCCCTTTTTCTCACGCGACTGGGAGAGGCGTAAGATCCAGGAATTCATGGAGGAAGAACAAAAAAACACTCCCCGATGGGAATAATACGAACTAAAAAACGATACCCATGGAAGATTTAAACATCCTGGAAAAACGAAAACGCGCCAAAAAACGGGTGGATGAGCTCAAGGGGTTCTACATCCACCTGATGGTCTACCTGATCATCAACACCTTCCTCATTGTGTTTTTTGTCGTCTCCCAATCGGGAGAAGAGGGCTTCAGGCTTCACTGGTACAATTTCTCAACAGCCATTTTCTGGGGGTTGGGCCTGCTCATACACGCCCTGATCACCTTCCGGCTCAACCCTTTCTTCGGCAAAAGGTGGGAGGACCGGATGATTCAGAAATTTATGGAGGAAGACCGGAAGGAAGCCGAACGTTTTAAATAACCGCTCTGAAGCCCCCCTAGCAAACCCCAGTAACCCAAGTAAATGAAAGCACTGATCATAGAAGATGAGAAACCTTCCGCCCGCAGGCTATCCCGCCTGCTGGAGGCTTTGGATATTGAAGTCATGGAGATGCTCCACTCCGTGGCGGAATCCGTGCAGTGGTTCGGGTCCCATCCGCACCCGGACCTGATCTTCCTCGACATACAGCTCTCGGACGGCCTGTCCTTCGAGATATTCGACCAGGTGGAAGTCCGGAGCCCCATTGTTTTTACCACGGCCTATGACGAATACGCCCTGCAGGCCTTCAAGCTAAACAGCATCGATTACCTCCTCAAACCCATCGATGAGGAAGAACTCGAAGCTGCCCTGGCAAAGTACCGCAGCCTTGGCGCCCAGCGGCCTCCGGTCCAGATCGATTTTGAGGACATCCGCAAACTCCTGGTCAACCCCCTGGAGCGGGAATACAAAACCCGGTTTACCGCACGGGTGGGCCAGCATATCAAAATCATCCCCACCGATGAGGTAGAGTGTTTTTACAGCGAGAACAAGGGGACCTATGCGGCGACCACCGAGGGGCGTTCCTATCTGCTGGACACCACCCTTGAACAGCTGGAGGAGGAACTTTCCCCTGAGACGTTTTTCAGGGTCAGCCGGAAATTTTATGTGCAGATCAACCACATTGCAGACATCATTGCCTACAGCAATTCGCGCCTGAAAGTGAAAATGAACCGGTTCAGCGAGCAGGAAATCATCGTGAGCAGGGAACGGGTCAAGGACTTTAAGCTTTGGTTGGAGTGAAATAATATAAAAACATGATAGACAGATTTATAAATATTGACATAGAGAAAATCTATGACAGGTTTTTTCCCTAATCCACCCGATTTTCATCAAAGGAGGAGGGCAGGAGTTTCGGTATCAGGCTGATGAAGATGGGCAGCAGGACTACCCCCCCGGGCAGCAGGAAAATGGCAAGGGAGGGGATGCTCTTGAAAATATCGAGCAACTGTTTCTGGACTCTTTTTTTCTCCTCAGCACTCAGTTCCCGTACCGTTGATTTTGAAAGCAGGACCATCAGGTCCTTGCTCTGGGAGAGTTCTTTTCTGAGCCGCTTGCTGTTCCTGCTGATCAGGCGGTCCACCACCCGTGCCATGCTTTCGTAATACTGGGACCCCGGGGTGGCTTCGCGCAGGAAATAAATCTCTTTCCCGTGCAGGTTAAAGAAGGTCTGGATGTCACGCAGGGCACCTGAGATCTCCCTTTTTCGAAATCCCAGGGCTGTGCCCAGTTTGAGGACATAGCGCTGCTGACGGGTTTCCATGGGGTTCTGCTCCAGGACGGTCAGGGCGGCAATATCCAGAAAATACAGGGCGGCATCGGTTCCGCCGTGGGTCTTGAGGAGGGAACTGAATTCCCGGGCTTTGCCGGGCTGCCTCACTTTCAGATAGGTGCGCGAATTTTCAAAGGCCTCCCGCAGTTTTTTGCGGCTCTCCGTAGGGGATTCCGTTTCCAGCGAATGGAAAATGATGTTGATGACCAGGGCCTCCAGGTCCGCGGCGTATTGTTTCAGGTGTTTTTCCCCTTGCAAATAGGCCCTGTAGGCCAGGACGTCGATGGGAAGCAGGACATTCGTTATGATGGAATTAAAGGTGCGGCTGAGAATGGGCTCCCCAAGGTAAACGCGCGAATCCAGGATTTTCTCGAGCTGGGCGGAAGACTTGCCGCTCCTGAGGATTTTCTGGAGCAGGTTGGGTTGCCCCAGTTCCAGTTCCCTGTAAAATTCCCGTACACTGGACAGGAAATCGCTATAGGAGTCCTCTGGCCTGAGCAGGAGATGGCTGCCGTAGAGGCCCGTGAGCAAATTGACCTTTGCCTTTTCGTCCTGCGAAAGCGGGTAGGAGGGGCTGATAAAGCCCGGGATCCCCACGTTGATACCATACATAAACCCGCAGGCCCGAAGATCGGCGTCCAGGGAGCGCATATCCCGGTAGGGTATGGGCTGGGCCTTCCTCAAGGCACCAAATTTATCAATCCACCCTGGGGCCGACGGGTTCATGCTGATCGGGATTAGGCCTCCAAAAATAGGGGAAAAATACATACCGGCTGCCCTTTTTCGATCAGGGGAGGCGGGGACGGGACAGGACGGCCGGCGCTGTGTGCCATGAGGGATTTTTGACTGCCCGCAGGATCTGCCAGGTCGATTTCTAGTAATTTTTAGCAGTTTGCCGCCTGTCTTAAAGCCGTATTTTTACCCTGTCTGCAAGCGGCCAGTCCTCCCAGATACGGTGGTTGAGAGTGCCCCGGGGTCCCGGTCTGCCTGCAGATTCAGAACGCTAAACACATCGATATGGAATTCTTCTTATTCTTTCTGTGGGCTGCCATCATGAGTGCGCTGGGGATCAGACTCTACCTGGCACACCAGGCCCTGAGGAGGGCGAAAAAAAAACCGGCTCCCTAGGGAGCCGGTTAAATGTTGTGTGGGGTATGCCTACTGGATGATCCCGGTACAGCTCACCCTGGGGCCCGCGGCCCCGCTGGGCTGGGAGGTAAAATCATCAGATCCCTCATGCACGATCACGGCTTTCCCCAGGATGTCCCTGTTCGGGTCCCCGCAGCCGATACACCAGGCATTGGTTTCGAAATCCACGGATGCACTGCCGTCCTCGTTGGCCAGGAAATTCCCGATATCGCCCTTGTGGAATCCTCCGGCATCCCCCCATTTTCCATGGGGTTGGGCTGTAGGGTTCCAGTGCCCCCCGCTGGAGGTTGCATCTGCAGCCGAGCAGTCGGCTTTTTCATGGATGTGGATTGCGTGTTCCCCCGGGGTCAACCCGGAGAACGTGGCGGTCATCATCACCACCCCGCCTTTTTCCGTAAACGTGACGGTTCCCTGTACGTTGCTGTCGCTTTTTGGCTCCATCTGAAAACTGATGGTTTTTACTTCCTCTTCTTCCACGACTTCCTGCATGGGCGCTTCCGCTTCCTTATCCGCTTTTTTGGTTTCCTTGCAGCCGAAGCCGAGGCTCAGGGCAAGGGCCATGGCTGCTATGGTCAGTTTTCTCATTGAAATTTATTTAGTGAGGTCAAAAGATACGCATAATCCCGGTGGAAGTCAATGGGCATGTTAAATCAAACAGGCCCCTGAGGGTTGCGAGCCCATTGAAGAACCAGCCCCCTCAACACTTGTCGGCTGCAGGCCGGGTCCTGTGATTTCCATCGGCCGGCTATTCACGGGGTTTGCAGGGTGGTGCGGACCAGGGTCTGGGAATGAAGGGTACGGTGTACCGGGCAGCGGTCGGCGATTTCGAGCAATCGTTTTTTTTGAGCGTCGTCCAGGGACCCGGTCAGGCGTATCTCGCGGGTGAAGGTGTCGATTTTTGAACTGGCCCCCTCCTCACAGGCCTCACAGTCCAGGACGTGTTCCTTCCGGTAGGAGGTATGGGTTTCCACCGATTCCAGGGGCCATCCTTTTCTACGGGCATACATTTGCAGCGTCATCGAGGTGCAGGCCGAAAGGCTCGCGGAGAGCAGGTCGTAGGGGGAGGGGCCAAAATCCATTCCCCCGAATTCCGATGGTTCATCTGCGGTCAGGTAGTGATTTCCCACCTTCATGAAAGTGGTAAACCGATCATTTGAATCAAGCCTCGCAACTACTTGATGATCAGTTTCAAGGGTGGTCACTTCCGGATTTTTAACATACCGGATCGCCCAGGTGCCGATCACCTTTCCCGCATATCTGGAATCGATCCCTTCCGCCAGCAGGTGGTCGGCGCCATCGAGGCTTACGAAGCTTTTGGGGTGCCTGGCGGCCCGGTACAGCTGCTCTGCATTCGAAATACCGACAATGGAATCCTGGGGGGAATGAAGGATGAGCAGGGCCCGGCCCAATTTGCGGGTAACCTCCGGCAGGCTGTGTGCTTGCAGATCGTCCAGGAATTGTTTTTTAATGGTGAAATCCCGGCCTGCGATCCGGACCCGCGCCGACCCGTTGCGCCGGATGTCCTCAAGGCTGCTTTGAAGCAGGTGGGAGACATGGCCCGGGTCTGAGGGCGCACCAAGTGTGGCCACAGCCCGGACGGACGGGATTTCGGCTGCCGCGAGGATTGCTGCGGTGCCTCCGAGGGAATGCCCGATAAGCAATGCCGGTGCCTGGTAGTGCTCTTTGAGGTAGGTGGCTGCCGCTGAAAGGTCGGCCACATTGGCGGAAAAGTCAGTATTTGAAAAGTCCCCTTCACTTTCCCCGAGCCCGGTAAAATCGAACCTCAGGACCCCGAAGCCCTCCATGGCGAGGGCATTGCTGATGTTCCGGGCAGCCGAAAGGTTTTTGGTACAGGTAAAGCAATGCGCAAAAATAGCGTAATTGTGCGGGTGCCTGTCCGGGGGCATTGCCAGGCGCCCCGTCAGGCACAGGCCATCGGCATTTTTAAATTCAATCTTCCGGGTATTCATGATGACGTGCTTTTCCCCTAATATCGGGAAAATCATCCCAAAGACAATGAGGGCCGGGAGTTAGTTCCCGGGAGCCTTCTTAAAAAGGCCCCGCAGGTCCGGGTTGTAGAACAGGGCGAACTGCAACCGGTCAAAATTGGTATTCCTGAAATGGTTTTTGAGGTACCCGACCTGAATGCTGCTGTTTTCCGTTAGGTGCACGCCCAGGGCGGCATAAAGGCGGTTCTGGTCAAAAACCTCGTCTTGCAGATTGAGGAAGATCTCATCGTAAAGGTTGATGAAAAAGGTATTGGTCAGGGGCAGGGTCACCTGGAGCCTGTACCGCGCCCGGTGGCGCGTATCGTTTTCCCCGTTGAAATTGATAAAGCGCTGTTCAAACCGGTAGCGGTGTTCAAACCGGAATTCCCAAAGCTTGTCCAGCAAGATAAATTGCTCGAAAATCCGGTTTTCGGAGACCTGGTTGCCTGCAAACCCCAGATCCTGGGGTGGCACCTCCTCATAGGTCGGATCGGTATCGATATAGGCATACCCGAGGGTGGCTATGGCATTTTGGCCGATGTGGTAATTCACGCCGGTGCGCAGCAGGAGCTGGTTAAAGTTCCGGTCCCACTGGTAGAGGCGCCACTGGGCCTCCGTATGGAGGCTCCAGCGCTCCGCAAAACGGTTCATGCCGAAATACATATACCAGGCCCCGAGCTCTTCCTCCCCGGTCTGCTGGGCGGCCAGCCGTTCCGGGGGGAGTCCCAGCAACAAGAGGAACAGGACGGCAAATGGGGCCCAAAAGGGGGTATGACGGACTTTTATCGAGGAGAAATCCCTCATTAAAAAAATAGGTTTATTAAGGTTTCAGTTCGCCTCCCTCCATGGCGTCATCCCGGATGGGGACCCCTGGGTCCTGTTTTAAATAGGTGTTCAGGAAGTCCAGGATTTTGCTGTATCCCCGGATCTGGTTTTCTTTTTTGAGGAATCCGTGGCCTTCATCCTCGAAGAGGACATATTCCACGGGCACCCCGTTTTTACGTACCCCGGCCACGATTTCATCGGATTCGACCTGCAGTACCCTGGGGTCCTTGGCGCCCTGAAGCACGATCAGGGGTTTGGTCACGTTTTCTGTATGGAACAGGGGCGAGATTTCCCGCAACCGCACCGAATCCTCAGTATATGGGTCCCCGAGCTCCTTGTAGAGCGCAATTCTCGAGGATTCCCACCACTCGGGGATGGACCGCAGGGTCCGGATCCAGTTCGTCACGCCGAAAATGTTGACCCCCACCTCGAATTCCTGCGGGGCAAAGGTAAGGGCGGCCATGGTCATATACCCCCCATAGGACCCGCCGATGATCCCAATCTTCTCCCCGTCAATCCCGGGTTGACCGGCGAGCCAGTCCTTGCCGGCAATGCAGTCCCTGAGGTCCTTGTCGCCATGGTTGCGGTCGTCCATCTGGTAGAAGGTTTTGCCATAGCCCGAGCTCCCCCGGTTGTTGACCGCCAGCACGGCATACCCGTGGTTTACCAGGTACTGGATGAGGGGGCTGAAGCCCTGCCGGGACTGCCCGCCGGGACCCCCGTGTACCCAGACAAGGGCCGGAACGGGTGCTTCTTCCGAAGCCTGCCGGGGCCGGTAATAAATCGCGGGGATTTCCAGGCCGTCAAAAGAGGGATACCGGACCACTTCTGCTTTTACCAGGTGGCCCGGGTCGATTTCCGGGTTCAGCACATTTGAAAGCTGCTGTAATTCACGGGTCTGCAGATCATAGACGAAGAGGTTAAACGGACTGTCGGAGCCTCCGGCATAAAACCGCATGGCGGTTTCGTCTGCCGAAAACCCGACACTGCTGATGTCCGTTCCTGCAGGAACAGGTATTTCCAGGGGATTCCCGGTGGCTGTTTCAATAATTTCAATGGCCGTTTTGGCGTCCTCGTTGATGTAGGTCACCTGGTAGGTGCCCTGGTCGGTAAAATAGCTGCCCGTGATGTCCCAGTTGCGTGCTGCGACTTTCTCGCGCAGGCCCGTTTCGATATCGTATTTCACCAGGTAGGCGAATTCCCCCCCGTCGTCCGTGGTATAAAGCAATCCACTGTTGTCCGGCGTAAAGTCCTCAGCTGAGTTGGCGGATTGGTTTTCATTGATTTTCGTAAGGGTTCCCGAAGCCAGCTCGAAGAGAAACAGGTCGCTGTCATTGGTATTGATGTCCTTTCCCAGGGCGAGGTACTTCTCGTCCCGGCTGATGGCCTGGAGCGTATACCCTTCCTCATTCTGAAAGATCAGTTCGGGGGTCAGGGTCTCAAGGTCCATCTCATAGAGATCGATGTACTTTTTGTCCCGTGCATTGGACCCGAAGAAAAACGAAGCTTTGTCATCGGCCCAGCGGTAGAAGAGGGAACGGGCCCCATCCCAGGGGGTCAGGTCGCGGGTGCTGCCATCTTCCTCCATCATATAGATGTGGTAGACCTCGTCCCCGTTGTCGTCCATCCGGAAGAGCTTGCGGTCGTCTTCCGGGAAATAGGACACGGCAAACACGGAGGAACTGTCTGAAACCGTCACGGCGGTAAACTCCCCGCCTCCTGCAGGCACCGTGTACATATTGTAGACCCCGGAACGGTTGCTCGAAACCAGGAGCTTTGATTTGTCTGCGGAAAAACTGCCCCCGCTCACATTTTCGTTGTCCATCATCTGTTCGATCGTGTAGGCCCGGAGCGGGCTGGGTGTTTCGGCCTTTTGCACTTCCTCCCGGCACCCCATAAGGCACAGGACAACAGTGTTCGCAATCAGCAGGGCTTTTATTTTCATGACCTTTAAATTTAGTTTTCGATACTGAAGGTTTCGGTTTCCTTGAAAGGAGAAAGGTCAAGGCCTTCCATTTCCTGTTTATAGGCCGGCCAGTCGGTTGTGTAAAAGGCATTGGTCCCGGCAAGCGCTTTTTTCAGGTCCTCCTCCGCATACCGGATAAGGTCCCGTTCAGTTGCAGTCATTCCATCGGGCCGGCTTTCGACATAGCCATAGGCGTTGTAGATCCTGCGGGTCACCGTCATCTCGGGGTTTCGGGTAATACCCTGTCGTTTGTCTTCCTTCCCGATATAGACAGCCATCAGCGAATCGATCTGCTTGCTGATTTCCTTTGAGGCCTCAATCTGGTCCTTGTACTCCTCCTTGTCTTTTTCCTTGAGATCTTTGGCATAGGCATCGGCGACTTTTTTGCTTTCGGCCAGCTGTTTTACAGCATCGGCAGCCGTCTGCAGGTAACCGTCCAGCTTCTTTGAATTGGAATAGCGCGCCTCGAGGGCCGCAGTGGAAACCGCCAGGCGCGGGTCGGTCTCGACAACGATCCGGGTCTCGTCCCGGGCCTCACCGAGCGCCACTTCGACCCGGTAGGTGCCGGGAAGCACGGTCACTCCCCCGGGTTCCCTTTTCCTTTCCCGAACGGTGCGGGAAGGCCGGTCAGGGCCGGCTTCATCCAGTTCCCAGTAAACCCGGTGCAGGCCTGCAGAATCCGGGGTCTTATACTTCAGGGTGCGGATCAGCCGCTCCCGGTCGTAGATCCGGAGTACCACACTGTCCCTGGATTTGGTGGAATCTGCCTCGGACTTGCCCGCATCCCCGGCCGTTTCTTTCCTGGGAGCTGCTTCCCCTTTTTTGTCCTTCCCGGCGCTGCCTTCCCTGAGGTAGTAGGTGATCATCCCGCCCCGTTTGCGGTTTTCCCCGTTGAAGAGGGCATCCGCCCCGAAGCGGCTGCCGCTGGGCTGCTGGTTGGCCGCCAGGTAGGCGGTCGGAGGTGAAAAAACACTGATATCCCGGGAAAGGATGCCCGGGTCTGACGCAATGGCCCGAAGGGGGCGGATATCGTCCAGTACCCACGCGGCCCTCCCGAAGGTGCCGATGACCAGGTCCTGCTCCCGCGGGTGGATCACCAGGTCTTTGGTGGAAACGGTGGGAAACCCATGCGTCCATTTTTGCCAGTTTCCGCCTGCATTCATGGAAATGTAAAGCCCGTCATCCGTCCCCATAAACATCAGCTCCGGGTTTTCGGGATCTTCCAGGATGGAGAGCACAAAACTTTTAACATCTGATTCATCTGCGATCCGCTCCCAGGTTTTTCCGTAATTACGGGTGCGGTAGGCGTAGGGCGTGTAGTTGTACCGGCGGTAGTCGTTTGCGACCAGCAGGGCCTCGCCCGCTTTGGTACGGGAGGCCCGGATCTGCGGGATCCAGCTTCCTGCCGGGAGCCCCTTGATATTGGCCGTCACCTCTGTCCAGCTCTGTCCGCCGTTCCGGGTGTAGTGCACCCGCCCGTCGTCGGATCCCACCCAGAGCATGTCCTGTTCTACCGGGGAGGGTTCAATGACGAGTAAGGTACAGTGGTTCTCGGCCCCGGTGGCATCCATGGTAAGCCCGCCACTGTCGGCCTGTTTTTGTTTTTCGGGATCATTTGTGGTCAGGTCCGGGGAAATGACGCTCCAGGTAAGTCCCTTATCCGTGCTCTTGTGGACAAACTGGCTCCCAAAGTATACGGTGGAGGCATCAAAGGGGTCCTGTGCGATCCCCGCATTCCAGTTGAACCTCAATTCGGTTTCGGCATCCGGGGGGGTCGGGCGGACGCTGTAGTCGTTGCCCGTGATCCAGTCGTACCTGCGCACAAAACCCTGCTGGCTCATGGCGTATCCGTAGCGGGAATCCTCCACGTCGGGGACCACGTCAAACCCGTCGCCGAAGGCAATTTCCTGCCAGTAGGAATTCCGGATTCCCTGGGACCTCCAGACGTAGGCGGGGCCCCGCCAGGAGCCGTTGTCCTGCATGCCCCCGTAGACATTGTAGGGAAATTCGCTATCCACGCTGATATGGTAAAACTGCCCCACGGGGAGGTTCCCGATAAACCGCCAGGTCCGGCCCCCGTCCCGGGTGATGTTCAGGCCCCCGTCGTTCCCGTCGATCATAAAATTCCCGTCCTGGGGATGGATCCACCAGGCGTGGTGATCCGGGTGTACCCCGTTATCGGTCCCGTATGCCGGCATGAGCTGCCTGAAACTGCGACCCCCGTCTTCCGATACGTTCACGTAGGTAAAGACCGAATAGACCCGGTTTTCGTTCTGTGGGTCCACAAAGATGTCGGAGTAATAAAAGGGACGGTCCCCGATATCGTTTTTGTCATTGAGCTTTTTCCAGCTGAACCCGCCGTCTTCCGATTTGTAGAGCGCATTTTTTTTGGATTCGACCAGGGCGTAGACGATCTCCGGTTTTCCAGCCGCCATGGCCAGCCCGATGCGCCCGAGTTCCCCCTCGGGGAGTCCTTCTTTGTCGGTGAGGCGCTTCCAGGAGTTCCCCCCGTCATGGGTCATATACAGGCCGGAACCGGGGCCTCCGGATTTAAAGAACCAGGGGTCGCGCTTGTGTTCCCAGAGGGCCACGAGCAGTTTGTTCGGGTTTGAGGGGTCCATGATCATATCGGCCACCCCGGTTCTGTCATTGGCAAACAATATCTTATTCCAGGTTTTTCCGCCATCCGTAGTTTTGAACACGCCCCGATCCGGATGTTCCCCCCAGGGGGAACCAATGGCCCCGACATAGACCGTATTCGGATCAGTGGGGTCGATAATGATCCTGTGGATGTGGCGGGTTTCTTCAAGGCCCATCCGCTCCCAGCTCCGCCCGGCATCCAGGGAGCGATATACCCCATACCCCCCATTGAGGGAATTCCTGGGGTTTCCTTCCCCTGTGCCCACCCAGATCACGGAGGGATTGGACTGCTGAATGGCAACGGCCCCGATGGAGGCCGTGGCCTCCTTGTCGAAGACGGGATCCCATTTGATGCCGCCCGAGGTGGACTTCCAGAGCCCCCCGGAAGCGGTCCCCACGTACATTATATCGGGCTCACTGTTGACCACGTCGATGGTGGTTACCCTGCCGCTCATCCCGCCAGGTCCGATGTTCCGGGGCTTGAGGTCTCCCGCGAGTTTCATGGAAAAGTCCTGTGCAGCGGTCGAAAGCGACATTGCAGCCAAAAACAGGAAGAAGAAATGCTTCATATTTGCAAAAATTGGTTAGCGCCCAAAGGTAGCAAAATAGGTTTTCCGCTTTCTTAAAGAGGTGTTAAGGCAACGGGAGGGAACCCCTTCGGGCCGTTTTTTAAAAAGCCACAAAACCAGGTGGGGGCTCGGACATTTCAACAGACCGGAGAACCTCCGAATCCCCGTAAATGCGTACATTGCCCTTAGAAGGGGCCAATCAGCGCGATTTATGGAGAGTTCCCGAAGGACAAAAGGATTCATGATTATCAGCAGGGCAGGAGCTGCCTCGTTACTGGGGTTGTTCCTTCTGGCGGGCTCCTGCCGTCAAAATACGCCCACGCCCTCCGAGACCGGGCTGGCCTCTTACTACAGCGACATTTTTGAAGGAAGCCTCACGGCCAATGGCGAACGCTTCAGCAATTCTGAATTTACCGCGGCCCATCGCACCCTCCCCTTTGGGACCCGGGTGCGGGTTACCAACCTTGGCAATGGACGCTCTGTGGTCGTGCGCATCACAGATCGCGGGCCCTTTGTGGAGGGCAGGATCCTGGACCTTTCCCGGGCGGCGGCATCCGAGCTCGGCTTCCTGGAGGAGGGGGTCATATCGGTCCGCATCGAGGTACTTCCTGCCGACTAGGGGGTT
>CAZUZE010000050.1:0-12143 GCA_964624565.1 uncultured Robiginitalea sp. | reverse complement strand
ACTCGTTGTTCCCGAGGATCTGTGAGGTGGATGCTGTTGGCATCGGTGCCACCAGAAGGGAATTCCGCACCCCGTGCTTCACAATGCTCTTCCGCAGTTTCTCCCAGTCCCAGCGCCCGGACAGCTCCTCGTCCCTGATGCCCCACAAATTAAACTGGAACAAGCCCTTTGAAATCGGGGACCCTTCATAGGAGGAATAGGGCCCCTCTTCCTTTGCCAGCTCCATGGAAGCACTCAGGGCCGCGTAGTAGAGGGTCTCAAAAATCTCCTGGTTCAACTGCTTGGCCTCGTCGCTGGTAAAAGGCAGGCGCAGCATGATAAAAGCGTCGGCGAGCCCCTGCACGCCCAGGCCTACGGGCCGGTGCCTCATGTTGGAATTCTCAGCTTCCTTTATCGGGTAGTAATTCCGGTCGATCACCCTGTTGAGGTTTTTGGTCACCCTCTTGGTCACCCTGAAGAGCTCTTTGTGATCAAAACCATCGCTTTTGACGAACATCGGAAGCGCAATGGAGGCGAGGTTGCAAACGGCAACTTCGTCCGGCGAAGTGTATTCGATAATCTCGGTGCAGAGGTTGGAGGAGCGGATGGTCCCGAGGTTCTGCTGGTTGCTCTTCCGGTTGGCCGCGTCCTTGTAGAGCATATACGGGGTGCCGGTTTCGATCTGGGATTCCAGGATCTTCTCCCATAAATCCCGTGCTTTTATGGTTTTCCTCCCTTTTCCTTCCGCCTCATAACGCGTGTAGAGGGTCTCAAATTCCTCGCTGTGGGAAGTAAAAAGCCCAGGGCATTCATTCGGGCACATCAGGGTCCATTCTGCATCTGCTTCCACCCGCTTCATGAACAAATCGGGGATCCATAGGGCATAAAACAAGTCCCGGGCCCGCATTTCCTCCTTGCCGTGGTTCTTCTTCAGTTCGAGGAAGTCGAAAACATCGGCATGCCAGGGTTCCAGGTAGATGGCAAAACTCCCTTTTCGCTTACCGCCGCCCTGGTCCACATAGCGGGCCGTGTCATTGAAGACCCGCAACATGGGGACCAGACCGTTGGACGTGCCGTTGGTCCCTCCGATATAGGAGCCCGTGGCCCTTATGTTGTGGGCAGAAAGCCCGATTCCCCCGGCGGACTGGGATATTTTTGCGGTTTGTTTCAGGGTGTCGTAAATGCCGTCAATACTGTCTTCCTTCATGGCGAGCAGGAAACAGGAAGACATCTGGGGCTTGGGAGTCCCGGAATTGAAGAGGGTGGGCGTGGCATGGGTAAAATATTTCTTGCTCATCAATTCATATGTCTCCTTTACCGCTTCCAGGTCGTCCAGGTGGATCCCCACGGAAACCCGCATGAGCATGTGCTGGGGGCGCTCGGCGATCTTGCCGTTTATCTTCAGCAGGTAGGACCGCTCCAGGGTCTTGAACCCGAAATAGTCATAACCGAAATCCCTGTTGTAGATTATTGTGGAATCCAGGGTGTCCCTGTGCTTCTGGATCACCTCATACACTTCATCCGAGATCAGGGGCGCCTTTTTGCCCGTTCTCGGATTCACATATTCGTAGAGGTCCGTCATGGTTTCGGAAAAGGATTTCCGGGTGTTCTTATGGAGGTTGGAGACGGAGATACGGGCCGCAAGCTTGGCGTAATCCGGGTGGGTTGTGGTCAGGGTAGCGGCTATCTCGGCGGCGAGGTTGTCCAGCTCCGATGTCGTCACCCCGTCGTAGAGGCCTTCGATGACCCTCATGGCCACCTTGACAGGGTCGATCAGGTCGTTCAGCCCGTAACACAGTTTTCGGATCCTGGCCGTGATCTTGTCGAACATTACCGGTTCCTTCCGTCCGTCTCTTTTAACTACAAACATAATTTCAGTATCGTTTTAGTGCGTCAGTATAGTGAATGAATCCTCCCTGTCAAAAAGCTCCCGGAAATGCTGCTTTCGCCCCAGGACTTTTAAAAATCTGCGTCAAAACTGATTTTCTGGGTATCGGTATCCTTTTCCTTGTTCAGCACCCCTGCCTTCTGGTACTCGGAAACCCTTTTTTCAAAGAAATTCGTCTTTCCCTGAAGGGAGATCATGTCCATAAAATCAAAAGGGTTGCCCACGTTGTAGACCTTTTCACAACCGAGTTCGACCAACAGGCGGTCGGTGACGAACTCCAGGTACTGCGTCATCAGCTTTGCGTTCATCCCGATCAGGCTTACCGGAAGGGATTCTGTTATAAATTCCCGTTCGATATTCAGGGCATCTACAATGATCTCGGTAATGCGCGCCCTGGGGACTTTGTTTACCAGGTGGTGGTTGTGCAGGTGCACCGCATAGTCGCAGTGCATGCCCTCATCCCGGGAGATCAATTCGTTGGAAAAAGTGAGGCCGGGCATCAGCCCGCGCTTTTTCAACCAGAAAATAGAACAGAAAGCCCCTGAAAAGAAAATGCCCTCCACAGCGGCAAAGGCGATGAGGCGCTCCGCAAAACTCGGGGATTCGATCCACTTAAGCGCCCAGTCCGCTTTTTTCTTGATGGCGGGGAAA
The DNA here is from genome assembly GCA_964624565.1 of uncultured Robiginitalea sp. GTDB lineage: Bacteria > Bacteroidota > Bacteroidia > Flavobacteriales > Flavobacteriaceae > Robiginitalea. The sequence goes on along the minus strand of CAZUZE010000050.1, from coordinate 9,625 downwards.
TTCTCAATGGCCTGGAACAGCCGGTTCTTCTCCTTTTCATCCTTCACATAGGTATCGAGCAGGAGGGAGTAGGTCTCCGAATGGATGTTCGCCATCATGATCGGGAATCCGTAAAAGAATTTGGCTTCGGAATACTGCACTTCGTTTACAAAGTTCTCAGCCAGGTTTTCGTTTACAATACCGTCCGAAGCCGCAAAGAAGGCGAGGATATGCTTGATGAAATAACGTTCGTCTTCCGAGAGTTTCTCGTTCCAGTCCGTCAGGTCCTGATGCAGGTCTATTTCTTCTGCAGTCCAGAAGCAGGCCTCACATTTCTTATACCACTCCCATAGATCGTGATGGACAATCGGAAAAATGACAAATCGATTCTTGTTTTCCTCTAAAATAGGTTCAGTGGCTGCTGGCGTCATATTGTTCTTATTTGGATTAAGTATGGATCTGGTCGGCTGAAAAACCTATCAAAGATTCAAAAACAGCTTCAAAAAATAAAGGCTGTTTCACCTGATGCTGCATAAAGTTTTTAACATCTGGTGTTGAAATCGGCCCCAGCCAAAGAAGGGTCGATGTTATGGACGTGCCACAAGATTTTCAGAAAAGGGCGGCAGGGTGAACAAAAAAATAAAACCAAACAGTCGTTCGCGAAAACATACCATTTGGTTCTATGATTTTACCTTAAAAAATCAGACCGTACGGCCCCAGGACGTGTCAAAATCTCATTGATACCGGCAGATGAATCAGGTAGTTCCCCCGAAACCTAAATTCAACCTGATCACACTCCCTGAGGAGCCTGTCAGTTCCGATGTCAATTACGTCCCAAAAGTTGCTATATCAATAACAAGCTTCAAGGAGCCGCACTATACTGGTCTGACTTCTAACTTATTCGTAACTACTTTTCACAACGCGATGTTCGAGGGGAGGGGTTTTGCCTTGAAATCCCCTTTCACGCTAATCGACGCCCCGTTTCCATCGTTTAATTCCATATCGATCTGCCCCACTATTTCCCCGGGCTGGCTCCCAAGGATGGTTAGGGATCCCGACTCGCTGAGGTAAAGGGCCGTTGAGCTCCCACCCATATCGGCATATCCAAAAACAGATTCCTTACTTTTAATTAGGCTGCGGTTGCCCGCAGCCACCCGGTATTTGCCGGTCCCGATAACCTCCTCCTCCCCGGAGAAGGGGATCTGGAACCCAAACCCGGGTCCTTCTTCGATCAGGGGGTTGACAAAATGGAGCTTGAACATCCCGGATTCCAGACTTCCGGGATCCACCTGAGAGTATTCATAATAGACCGGGCCCCTGAAAGTTCTGCTTTCCCTGTCAAGTACCGTTTCAAGCACGTACTTGCCCGGGGCCAGGTCCGGAGTTGTTAAAAATGTGTCAGGCCCTATATATGAAATGGTAAGGGCGAATGCGATTCCCAGCAAAACTGGCAGGGAGCGCCGCAGCCACTTTGAATTCCCGGCCTTCATGGATTATCCGATTGGGCGTCCCGGTCCTCCTGGCGCTCCAGGGTTGCCCACTCCGCCGGCTGCGTGTCCCCTTTGCGCTCCTTTTCGGTATAGGTAACCTCGTTCCGGACCTGGAGTCCCCCGTTTTTCGGGGATTCTGTCAGCACGGCGAGTGCAATGGCTGCCACCAGGGCAAGAAAGAATAACAAACAACTCTTCATCTGTGGATCCTTTGCTTACGGCACAGTGGTTTCGTAAAACCTCGACCAATCTATGGCCTTTCCGCGCGTCGCCCGGGGGTAAATGTGTAAACAGTGTTAAAATTTGTATAATCCGCAATTTGACTTCAGATTCGAAACCTTTTCCGATTAGCCTGGAAAACACATTTCCGATTTTAACGAAACAGCTTGAAATACAACCTTCTGGACGTAGGGCAATTCCTTCATTTCCGGTTCCTCTCCGGGGTCCCGTGCCGCTATGCGTCCATTTTGTCAAACTCCTTCCAATAACAGAAGGAGGTTCCCTCCATTTTTTATAAATTTCGATGTAATTCCCGATCCAGTGATAGAAGCCGTTATTGTAGACGATGAGGAAAAGGCCATTCAGAGCCTTGCCTGGGAATTGAGCCACTTCCCGAACGAGATTACCGTTACGGCGTCCTTTACCGATCCCTTTCAGGCCCTGGAGTACCTGGACGCACACGAGCCTGACTGCCTTTTCCTGGATATAGAAATGCCAGCCATGGATGGCTTTCAGTTCATACAGAAGCTGCAAAACAACGACCTGGCGGTCATCATCACCACTGCCTACAACCAGTATGCCATAAAGGCCCTTAAAAATGAGGCTATTGACTATTTGCTGAAACCAATCGACGCGGATGACCTCCGGGAAACCCTTGCAAAAATCCGGCGGCACTCAACCAAGACGCGTTCTGCCAACCGCCTGGAAAGGCTCCTTTCGGATAAACAAACCCAAAACAGGAAGATTACCGTCAATACAGATGGCAAATTGCTTTTCCTGGTGAAGGACGAGATCCTGTACGCCGAGTCCGACGGCAATTACAGCACTCTCTTCCTTACGGACGGAAGGAGGATCGTGCTGACCAAGAAACTCAAGGAAATCGATGAGCTGCTGCCCCCTGAAACCTTTTTCAGAATCCACAATTCCTACATCATCAACCTGGAAAAAGTGAAGGAATACCTGAAGACCGACGGATACGTCGTCCTGGTATCCAATCATAAAATCCCGGTCTCCCGAAAGAAAAAGTCCGACTTCCTCGATTTGATTTAAGCTGACACCCATGCCGCGTCTCGCCCAGCTCGCTTTTATGCTCCTTACGACCCTCCTGCTCCCGGGGATGCGGGCACAGGAAATCCCCCGCGATTTTGTCCTGCTGACCGACAGTGTGCTGGCCCAAAAACCGGCCACATACAAGGACCTGGACAGCTACGTAAGGCCGTACCGAAGGGATACGGTCCTGATGACCTACTTCATCGATAAATGCCGGCGGGAAGGCTACCTGGACGGATTGAGCTACAGCTACAACCAGCTGGGGACCTTCTACAGGAACATCTCGGAATATGAAAAATCCATTGAATTACACAACAAGGCGTTGGATGCCGCAACCGCGTCCGGAAATACAGAGTTCCGCATTTTCAGCCTCAACATGCTGGGAGTGGTGTACCGCCGGCAGGATGCCATAAAGACGGCCCTGGACTACAACCAGGAGGCGCTCCGTTTGGCCGAAAGCATCGAAACCCCTTCCGAGGGTATTTTGAGAAGTAAGAATGTGTCCCTCAATAGCATCGGGAATATCTACCAGGCGCTGGAGCAGTACGAGCGGGCGCTGGAGCACTACCGGCAGTCCTATGTGCTGGAAGAGGCCCTTGGCAACAAGCTGGGCATGGCGATCAACCTCCAGAACAGCGGGGAATGCCTGGAAGCCCAGGGGGAACTGGACGAGGCCCTGAAGACATTCAGGCGCGCCCTGGAACTCGATACCGAAATTGGTTCGGAACGGGGCAAAGCCATTTGCGGCAACAGCATCTCGAGCATCTATGTCAAACAGGGGCGGTATGCGGAGGCCATAGAACTTATGAAGGCAAACCTGCCCATGGCTTTGCAGACGCGCGATCAGCATATTATTGCGCCGGCCTACAATACGCTCGGGTGGGCGTACCTGAAAGCGGGCAATGGGCAACTGGCCGAAGTCAACCTGAAGAAGGGCCTGCAAATAGCCAAGGAAAACCAGTTGTTAAGGGGAATTTGCGACAGTTATGGCCTCCTTTCCGAACTCGCCTCGGACCAGGGAGATTTTGAGAGCGCCCTGCATTACCTCAAGGAATCCGAGAAATATCGCATGCAGGTGACCAATGATGTCAATATCAAGTATGTGAATGACGTAATCTTGAGATATGAATCCGAAAAGCAGAAGGAGCTGGCCCAGCGGCTCAGGCAGGAAAACGAAATCGTCAACCTCAAACTGAAACGCAACCAGAACACCCTACTGGTCGGCGCACTCCTGCTGGTGCTGTTCTCCTTAATGCTGTACACCATTTTCCGCCAGAACAGGCTCCACAATGAGAAAAAGGTGCTGGCCCTGGAGCAAAGCCGGCTGAGGAGCCAGATGAATCCGCACTTCCTGTTCAATTCCCTGAACTCAATCAAGCACTTTATCATAAACAATGAGCAGAAAAATGCGGTACAGTACCTGAACAAATTCTCAAAACTCGTCCGGAAGATCCTCGAGGCCTCCTCGGAGAAAGAGATCAGCCTTCAGGAGGAGCTCGAAACGGTCAACCTCTATATGAACATTGAAAACATGAGGTTCAACCAGGAAATCGATTTTGAAATAGATGTGGCACCCGATATCAACCCGGCTTCCATAAAAATACCTTCCCTGGTTCTGCAGCCCTTCCTGGAAAACGCCCTCTGGCACGGGCTTTCGTCGAAAAAAGGGGAAAAGACCATCCGCCTGGAGGTCACCCGAAAAAGCCCGGATTATATCGAAATCGCGATACGGGATAACGGGATCGGCAGGGAGGCCTCTGAAAAACTGAACCTGCAGAAAACCCTCAGGCGCAAATCCGTCGGCATTCCCATTACCCGCGAGCGGCTGGCGAATTTCTCAAGGGTTTACCAGAATTCCTTCGATCTTTCCATCAGGGATATCCTCAGTGCAGACGGGGCGGTAGAAGGGACGGAGGTGTTGCTGAAAATCCCTACCGTTTGAGGTGCTCGTCGGCTACCTGGCCGAGTTCTTCATACCAGGCTTCTCCGAACTTTCTGATCAGGGCTTCGCGCACAAATTTATAGATGGGGACCTGCAGCTGTGCCCCCAGTTGGCAGGCCGGGTCACAAATATGCCATTGGTGGTAGTTCACGGCTGAAACCTGGGTATAGTCCCGTACCCTGACCGGGTACAGGTGGCAGGAAACCGGCTTTCGCCAGGTGGTCGCCCCTTCCTTATAGGCCTTTTCCAGGCCACACTGGGCAATGCCGTTCTCAAAGACGGCATAGGCGCATTCCCTGTTCTCCACAAGGGGGGTTTCCCATTCACCGTCAGCCCCCCTGATATGCGTTCCCTGCTGCTCGATAGCCTGAATTCCCTCGGGCCTCAGGTAGGGTTTTACGTCCGGGTAAATGGCGTCGAGGATTTCGAGTTCCCCCGGATCCAGGGGAGCCCCGGAACTTCCTTCAACACAACAGGCCCCCTTGCACGCGTTGAGGTCACATACAAATGCCGCTTCTAGGATTTCTTCTGAAATAAGTGTCTTTCCGATCTGGAACATGCTTGATCCGGCTGGGCAGGGCCAAAGATATCGAATCCACCGCAATGTGTGTTTGCGCACTGAAAAAAGTACTTTTGCCATTACGGGGAGTACTGTACCTTTGCCTGCTATTTTAAACCGTATGACTCTAAAGCTGGATTTAAGGGAAATCGTCTCGGCGACCATGATCCTCTTCGCCGTTATCGATATCGTGGGAAGTATCCCCATTGTGGTCGACCTTCGCAAAAAGGCGGGCCATATCGAATCGGAAAAGGCCTCCATCGTGGCAGCCGTTATCATGATCGCATTCCTCTTCATTGGAGAGGAAATCCTGAAACTTATCGGAATAGACACCAATTCGTTTGCGGTGGCAGGGGCTTTTGTCCTGTTTTTCCTGGCCATTGAAATGATCCTCGGGATTACCCTCTACAAGGACGACTCCCCCGAAACGGCCTCCATCGTGCCGATTGCCTTCCCGCTGATCGCCGGGGCCGGGACCCTGACCACCCTGCTCTCCATCCGGGCGGAGTATCAGGTCATCAATATCATCATCGCAATTATCCTGAATATTATCTTTGTGTATATCGTGCTGAAGTCTTCTGCCCGGATTGCCCGGATTATGGGCAAACAGGGCCTGAGCGTGATTCGGAAAGTCTTCGGGGTCATCCTGCTGGCGATCGCCGTAAAGCTTTTCGCGACAAACATCAATGGGCTCTTTTAGGCCCGGAAACCCGTAGCTATGAACAAAATCCTGCTGACCGTCCTTCTCGTAATCGCCTTTGCCCTGATTGGGTACAACGCTACCAATGTGGATTTTGAACACCCTTTTGAAGGCCAGAGCTTCGTTGCGATTATCTGCATTCTCGCCTCCCTTTGCGCTATCGTCCTGCTGCTTATCTTCAATGCCTCCAGGAAAATTCAGAAAAGACTCGAGGAAGAATCCTGAACGACCATCCTCAGGTTTTCTCCCTGCCGACCATGGGCTGGTCGAGTTCCAGGACCCGCTGGAGCATGGGGTCCGCCTCCCCGAGAATCTCGGCCTTTAAATCCGGAGAATAGAGTTGTTCGGCCAGGTTGGCCTTAAGGTACCGTTTGATCAGCTCCTGATACTGGTAGTAGTCGAGCCGGAAACTATACCGGTCCATAAAGTCGATAAAACTCTCAAAGAGAATATCGTCGGCCCTGAAGGAATCCCGGAATTCCGCCGCTGAATACCCGGCATACCAGCTCCGGTCCGCTTCGAGGTATTCAAAGGCAAATGAGGAAAAGAAACCCCTTGAATCCATTGCCGAAAGCACCTCCTCATCGTCGTTGCCGATGGGGACAAAAACATCGGGGATAATCCCCCCGCCCCCGTAGACCACCTTTCCTTTGGGCGTGGTGAATTTCAGGGAATCCGCTACCTTGATGCTGTCCGCGGACTCGAGCTCCCCGTTGTGGTAGCGCTGCATATACTCGTGGTAGTAATCCTCCGTCCCGTTCTGGTATTCCCGCTGTATGGAACGCCCGGTGGGGGTGAAATACCTCGAGACCGTCAGCCGGACCGCCGAGCCGTCCCCGAGGTCCATTTCGCGCTGTACCAGTCCCTTCCCGAAAGAGCGCCTGCCGACAATGGTCCCCACATCGTTGTCCTGCAGGGCCCCCGCTATGATTTCAGAAGCAGAAGCCGAACGCTCGTTTATCAGCACATAGACGGGTTTGTCCTCAAAGCCCCCCCTGGAGGTGGCGAAGGTTTTTTCAATCTGCCCTTTCTTGTTCCGGGTAAATAAAATCAATTTCTTGTTGGGAAGGAAAACGTCGGCAATTTCCTCCGCCACGTTTAGGTACCCCCCCGGATTGTCCCTGAGGTCGAGCACCAGTTTTTCGGCCCCCTCTTTTTTAAGGTCCCCAAGGGCCTCCATAAACTCTTCGTAAGTGGATTCGGCAAACCGGTTCATCCGTATATACCCCATGTCCGGCCGCAGCATGTAGTAGGCATCGATGCTGCGGATGGGAACGCGGTCCCGTTGCAGCCTCATTTTAAAAGTGCGGTCTTCGGATTTCCGGTAAATGGTCAGCACCACATTGCTCCCCTGCTGTCCCTTGAGCCGGTTCACGATTTCCGAATTGGATAACCTCTGGTTGAAAAGGGTGTCCTGGTCTGCCATAAGGATTTTATCCCCCGGCAGGAGCCCCCTTCGCTGGCTGGGCCCCCCGCGGATGGTACGGGTGACCGTGATGGTATCGCGGTACATCATAAAGTTGATCCCGATCCCGACAAAGTCGCCTTTCATGTTCTCGCTGACCCGTTCCATCTCATCTTTGGGGATGTACACCGAATGGGGGTCCAGTTTGTCCAGGATGTTATTGACCGTGACATCGACGATGCTGTCCGTGTCCACCTCATCCACATACTCGTAGTCTATATAATCGATGAGCCGGTTGAGTTTGTCCTTCTTGGAATTGGTCGTAAAGAGCTTCTCCGGCGTGTCGTCAAAATGGAGCTTCCCCCCGACAAAAATCCCGAGGGCAAGGGCAAATGCCACTACTGCCGGTCCGATATAATAACTCCTTTTCACTTCAGTTCTTTTCAGTTTCTGCCAGGTCCTCGATCACGGGCAGGTGCCTGAGTTCCACCCCTGCCCTGCGGAGAAACTCAAGGCCGGACCCATCCTTGTAGGCATGCTGGTAGACGACCCTCCTGATCCCCGACTGGTGGATCAGTTTGCTGCACTCCCGGCAGGGGGAAAGCGTGATATACAGGGTTGCGCCCTCACAGGACTGGGTGGAGGCGGCCACTTTTGAAATGGCGTTGGCCTCGGCATGCAGGACGTACCATTTTGTATATCCTTCCTCATCCTCACAAAAATTTTCAAATCCCGTAGGGGTGCCGTTATAGCCGTCGGAGATGATCATGCGGTCGCGGACGATTATAGCCCCGACCTGTTTCCGCCTGCAATAGGAAAGCTTCCCCCACTCATGGGCCATCCTGAGATAGGCCTTGTCGTATTTCTCCTGTTTTTTGCTCTTCACGCTCAAATGCTAACGCACCCGAAGGTATGTTTGTTGCCGAAATTCACTAAGATACCCGCTTTCAGAAAGCCGGACAACCTTTACAGGGTTAATTTTAAGTGAAAAACCGCTGCGATTCAGAAAAATATCAGCTTGAGCGAGATCAGGGCGATCACCGTGCTGAGCCCCCATACATAGTACTTCCTCGGGATTTTCAACTTGTTAAGGGCGATGTAGGTAAGGGTGAGCACGGCCAGCAGCACCAGCAGCTGGGCCGCCTCGATTCCCATGGCAAAACCTAAGAGGGGGGCCGTTTTCTCTTCTTCACCCGCCACCAGCATCCTGAAATAATTGGAAAACCCGAGGCCGTGTATCAGTCCGAAAAAACCGGTAGTTGCCAAATCGATCCGAAAGGCCCTCGAGGAGGCTTCGGACTTATCCGCCGTGTAGAGGTTGAACAGGGCCGTGATCAGGATGGTGACAGGGATCAGGAGCTCCACCAGGTCTGAATTGACCTGGACGATCCCGAAGGCCGCCAGGGCCAGGGAAAAACAATGTGTAAGGGTAAAGAGGGTCGCCAGCCAAAACACCTTCTTCCACTGCCCGAATGAAAAAGGCAGTGCCAGGGCGGTCAGGAAAAGGACGTGATCATACCCATTGGGGTCCAAAACGTGGGTGAGTCCCAATTCAGTGTAAAACCAAAAATCATTCATAGGAACATGGATTAGATGGATACCAGCCTACAGACCGCGTTCTTTTTGAATGCGCTCATAGGCGAGCTGAACCTGTTTGAATTTCTCCTCGGCACCCTTGCGAATCGCCTCGTCCCTGGAGACCACACGGTCCGGGTGGTATTTTTTCGCCATTTCACGGTACGCCTTTTTGACTTCCTGGTCTGTGGCTGTCCGCTCGATCTCCAGGATGGTGTAGGCTGTGTCTGCAGATTCCACAAACATCGCCTTTATACTCTCAAAATCCCGCTCCCCCAGCCTGAGGTATCCCGCGATTTCCCTTAATTTCTCATATTCCGCCTGACTGACCCTTCCGTCAGCCCCGGCGATGCCAAAGAGAAAATGCACCAGCTGGAGCCGCACTTCGTAACGGGTCCGCTGGTTGAGGAAACTGCAAATTCGCTGGGCCGAGACTTCCCGCTTTTTTACCACTTCATTGAAGGTGCGGAAAATGGCATTTGCCTTTTCCTTCCCGTACGTGCTAAGAAAATACTGCCGGACGTAATCGAGCTCCCTCTGGCTGACACTGCCATCTGCCTTGATGACAATGGAGCACAGGGAAATCAGGTGCAATTCAAAATCCTGGGGGGAAACCTGTGCCCTGCCCAGGTCGCTGAAAACCCTTCCGCCCCGCTCCCCCATGCCGTCGACCATGCTGCCGAGGAAAAACCCGAGCAGCGCCCCC
>CAZUZE010000049.1:5764-12214 GCA_964624565.1 uncultured Robiginitalea sp. | reverse complement strand
CCCCTTGACGCGGTCATAGCGGGCCTTTATATCCCGGGCCTCGTCTGTCCGCGGTTCATCGGGATACTCGGGGACGGCGAAGCCCTGTCCCCTCAATTCGGAAATGGCTTCCTTCAGCTGGGGGACCGAGGCACTGATATTGGGCAGTTTGATGATGTTGGCCTCAGGCTCTTTGGCGAGGTTTCCCAGGAACTCCAGGTCATTGGGAACCCGTTGCCCCTCTTTGAGGTATTCGGGAAAAACAGCCAGGATCCTGCCGGCCAGGGAGATGTCCCGGGACTCCATTTCGATGCCGGCTGCCCGGGTAAAGGCTTTTACAATGGGCAGGAAGGAGGCTGTGGCAAGTGCAGGGGCTTCGTCGGTTTGAGTATAGCGGATTGTCGGCATCAGGCGCTTTTGGTTTTAGGCGGTCAAATATACGCTTTATGGCGGTCAGGTCAAGAGGTGCGAGGGAATCCCCGAAAAGGGACGGGCATAAAAAAATGAAAGCCACATCTCTGTACCTGGTACAAGGATATGGCTTTCCTGAAATAACCCTTTTGAGTAACGTCCTGCCGAAGCAGGTCAACCCTGGGGTTATAACGACGTTTGAAATGAATCCGACTCTATTTTTCGCAAAAAATATCGTCTGCTGCATTTCTTCGTATTGCTTAGTACTCTTATCTTACACAACAAACCTGGGTTTGTAACGTAACGCAAAAGTCCCCATCTATTGAGGCAAACCTCCGCCTGCCTCGATAAACTCGTTGTAAAGACCTTCCGGACATCGCTGCCCGGGCTTACTTTCCAACTAGTCAATACTACAAAGAACGCTACCTCTGTAGTGACCTTTCGAAAAAATCATGGACTGAAATCTTCTACTGAATCACATCCCTAAAATAGTTCTCCTAAAAAGGGTTTCCAAATTTTCAGCGGAGAAGAAATCCACAGCTTTTCCACTTTTGATATCAACAATTGTTTATAAATGAAAACCCAGGCCGCCCCCGCCCCCATGGCAATTAATCGCTTTTGCGGTCTTCACGCTTTATCTGCCGCTGGATTTTACGGATTGCGGATTCGATGGATTTGTCGGGTTCTATGATGTTGTAGGCGCCCCAGAACTCCGGATCCGAGAACCCCTCGGTGGCATCGCTCAATATGATGGAGGCCCTGATCCGATCTTTGGCTTTCGGTGCATTTCCCTCCGTATTGAGCACCCAGTCGGTGACGGCCATTTCACAGGTCAGGCTGTAGATGCTGTTAAAGAGCTTTTTGTCCCAGTCGATTTTGAACTCCATGATGGCGTTGCTGTACCCGTAGTACCATTTTCCGTCTTTCTCCCGGTAGTCCACCCGGTAGGATATCTCCGTGGGGAATACATTGGCGTGGGCCGGTTTTTTCCGGACGAACATCCGGGCCGCCAGGTTCGGATCTGTAATATTGAGGGAAAAAATGGCGCTGGTAAGGACTTTCGTTTCGGCATCTATAAAGAGCCTTCCAGTGTAGAGCGGTTCGATGATTTCAGGCTTTTGCCGGAACCCGATGACAAAGATGAGCCGGTCATTGATGCGTGTGTTCCGCTCAAAGGTAAAGTCGTAATCCCCGAAGTAATCCGTCGAGAAAATGTAGTCCGGGTATTTTATGAGGTCCACATAAAGGGCATTGTAGGGCCCTCCCTGCAATTTAAGGGCCAGGGTGTCCAGTTTGGAGTAATCGGTGCTCTTGCGCGCCTTGTAGAGCTCGGCCACGTCATGGCGCGGACTTGAATACGGGGTTTTGTACACCCGGATCACGGCTTCCGAAAGGGAGACGTTCTGCCGGCGCTTTCGGATCGTTTCCCGGTAGAAGGCGGTCATTTCCATGGGATCCTGCATATAATTGGCCCCGCGTTTGCTGAAGACTTCCTGTACCAGGGCCCGGGCGTCCCTCGGAGCGACGATATCGACTTCCTCAAGAGGGGTAACCGAAACTTCGAGCAAGATCTCAGTGTCCTCTTCTTCGAATTGGTCCAGGGGGACGGCACGGGAGGTATACCCCAGGAAGGAAACCAGTACGGTCCCCTCCGACAGGGTTTCGGGGATCTTTAGCAGGAATTCCCCTTCTGCATTTGTGACGGTGCTGATGTTCTGGCCCTCCAGGGTCAGGGTTGCAAAAACCAGCTCTTCGCGTGTATCGGAATCGCGAACAACGCCCTGGTACGAGCGGAAGCCCTGTTCGGTTTCCCCTCCGGCCTCCTGGCCACGGGCAACGGCACCCCCAATGAGGAGGAAAAGCAGCAAGAAAGCCGATGTGATGTCCCTCATAGCAATCGGAATGTGAGAACCCCCTTCCGGGCATGCCGGTTTTGGGAGCCCTTGTTTTTTGTCCCGAAGATAACGCATTTGTCATGGATTAAAAAGGGAGTTGGGGGGAGGATCCCGGGTGCCGGGGTCTGGTTTCAGGGGTTTTAGTATCTTAACTGCTCAAAACGGCCAGGTATGAACAAGCGGGATTTTATAAAGCATCTGGGATATGCAGCCCTGGCGGCCCCCATGGTGGCCACAGGCTTCGAAACAGGGTATCGGGAGGACGCCGGGGCGTATCCCCCTGGAAGGGACGAGGCCTTCTGGGCGCGCATACGAAAGGACTACTCCCTGAAACCCGAGTATATCAACCTGGAGAACGGGTATTACAATATCATCCCGAACCCGACCATGGAAGCCTTTATGGGGCATGTCAGGGAAGTGAACTACCAGGGGGCTTACTATATGCGCACCGTGCAGTGGGACAACAAAAAGAAAATGGCCGCTCGCCTGGCCCGGATGCTCAATACCACGGAGGAGAATCTGGTCATCACCCGCAATACCACGGAATCCCTCGACATGATTATCGGCGGGTATCCGTGGAAGAAAGGGGATGAGGCCATTTTTGCCCTGCAGGATTACGGTGCCATGCGCGACCATTTCAAACTGGTTTCCGAGCGCTTTGGCATTGTCTGCCGGGAAATCTCCGTTCCAAACCACCCGCAATCCGATGAGGAACTCGTCTCCCTGTACGAGTCCCGGATCACCCCCAGGACAAAAATGATCATGATATGCCATATGGTCAATATCACCGGGCAGATCCTGCCGGTCCGCAAAATTTGCGATATGGCCCACCGGCACGGGGTGGAGGTCCTGGTGGACGGGGCCCACTGCATCGGCCATATCCCCGTGGACCTTCCGGGCCTGGGGTGCGATTACTACGGGTCCAGCCTCCATAAATGGCTCAGCACCCCCCTTGGGGCCGGCATCCTTTATGTGAGGAGCGAACATATCGATAAGATCTGGCCCCTTTTTGCCCAACACAGGCGGGAAGCGGGGGATATCATCCGGCTCAACCACACGGGGACACACCCGGTACATACCGATCTGGCCATCGGCGATGCCATGGACTACCTGGAAGCGATGGGCCTTGAGGCAAAAACCGAAAGGCTGCGCTTTTTGCAGCGGTACTGGAGCGATCGCCTGAGGGGGGTCGAAAATGTGGTCATCAATACCCCCGAGGCCCCCGAGCGCAGCTGCGGGATCGCCAATGCCGGGATTTCGCACATGGAACCCTCCCGCCTTGCGGAGGTGCTGCTGGAGGAGTTTTCGATTTTTACGGTGGCCATTGACTATGCCAATGTAAAGGGCTGCAGGATCACCCCCAACGTGTACACCACCCCCGCTGAGCTCGACAGGTTTGTGGAGGCCATGACCGTCCTGGCGGGGCGCACCTGATTTTTTACCCCCTTCCCGGGGATTGCTGATAAAGGTCATATAATTTGTAGGCTTCATTGCCTACTTTCATGCGATGTAACCATAACACAGGCATCCGTTCCGGCAAAGAGCTGGCGGATTCCATAACCAAACACAATTTCTATGTCTTCAAATTTCAAGCAACAGGGGAACACCTGGAGCGTCGCCCTGCTTCGCATCCTTATCGGGTGGCATTTCCTCTATGAGGGAATAATCAAAGTTTACAATCCGGACTGGAGCAGTTTCGGGTACCTGGCCACCGCCCAGGGCCCCCTGAAGCCGGTATTTCAGGCGATGACCGCAGATGCCGTGCTGCCCTGGATCGACACCATGAACTGGGCGGCCCTCGTCTTCGTAGGGATTACACTGATCCTCGGGGTTTTTGAAAGGGCGGGCGCCCTGGTGGGGGCAGGCCTGCTGCTGCTCTATTATCTGGCCCATCCTTCCTGGCCGGGTATGGCCCAGGTCAATACAGAGGGGAGTTACTGGATCGTCAATAAAAATCTGATCGAAGCGGTCGCCTGCCTGGTACTGTTTTACCAGCCCACGGGAGCCCTGTTTGGGCTTCCGCGCATCTTATCGAGAAATAAAGCAACCACAAAAACCGAATTGTCATGAGCTGGACCAGAAGAGAAGCCCTTTTGGGGCTGGGTAGTATTCCGATTTTGGGAACCGTTTGGTGGGCAGGAGCCTCCGGGACGGTCGGAAAAAAACGGGAACGGGAAACCATCCTGGAACAATTGAACATACAGCCTTCCCTGCCCAATGCGGTGCCGGCGATCAGCGGAGACCCCGTAAGGGTTGGGATCATCGGATTCGGGATCCGGGGGGAACAACTGTGCCGCTCCCTGGGATATGCCACGGACGAATGGATTGCCGAGATGGAGGAGGCCGCCGCGGAGGCAAAACGGGAGGGGCGCCCCTTTACGGCCCTGGAGGATTTCCGAAACCAGGAGCCCCTGAATGTGCGTATCACAGGCGTTTGCGATGTCTTCGACGTGCGAGCCGAAAAGGCCATTCGCTCTTTCGGAACGGAAGAACAACCGGTCAAAAGGTACCCCACCTACGTGGATATGATCCGGAGCGGGGAGGTGGAGGCAGTTGTGATCGCCACCCCGGACCACTGGCATGCCCCCATGTCCATCGAAGCGCTCAACAACAACGTGCACGTCTATGTCGAGAAACCCATGACGCATAACCTGACCGAGACCTATGCGCTCAAGCAGGCTGCCCGAAATTCCAGGGCCGCCTTCCAGGTGGGCCACCAGCACAGGCAAACACTGAGTTTCAAAACGGCGCGGGATATCGTGGAGAAGCAGATTCTGGGGCATGTTTCCCTGATCACCACCAATACAAACCGCAACGACGACAACGGGGCCTGGAATTACGATATCCATCCGGAGGCCAGCCCGCAAACGATCGATTGGGAGCAGTTTCTCGGCAATGCCCCTGAAATTCCCTTCAACAAAAACCACTTTTTCCGCTGGCGGAAATGGTGGGCCTATGGTTCCGGTCTCTCCGGGGATTTGCTCACCCATGACTACGACCGCCTGAATTGCGTTCTCAAAATGGGGATTCCCGCATCCGTAATGGCATCGGGGGGCATTTACACCCACAGGGACGGGCGAAACGTCCCCGACGTGCTCCAGGCCAATATGGAATTTCCGGATTTCAGCACCGGTTCCACTCAGAAGACAGGAAAGGAAAAGGGGATGACCTTTACCTACAGCGCCACCCTGGGGAACGGCCTGAACCGCCCGACCATGCTGATGGGGCACGATGCCTCCATGGAACTCGGGAACCGTCTGACCATCTGGCCGGACGGGGGCTCCACCCGGTACGCAGACCTTCTTGAGGCAGGAAGGATGTCCCCGCAAAGCCCCATTTACAGTTACAACCCTGCGGCCTCTGCCCTTGACGGGGTGTCTTCGGCCACGTCCCAGTATTTCGCCGACAAGGGCCTGATGTGGACCTATGTTGACGGCAAACGGGTAGACTCCACGTTCCTGCACATGCGGGAATGGCTCAGCGTCATCCGCAACGGGGGCGAACTGAGCTGTGGCATACAGGAAGGCTTTGAAGAGGCCATTGCAGCCCATATGACCGGCCTGTCGTGGAAACTGGGACGGCGCATCGAATGGGACCGGGAAGGGGACCAGGTAGTGCCTGTGGAGGGCGTGGACCTGGATGCCGTCCTGCTGGAGAGCCCGCCCGGAGTCGGCAGCATGGAAGCTGACGTGGTGGCTGCCCTGTAGGAGTTGCAGCGGGTCTCCGCGGAGTCAGCGTGGAGCCGGTTTAAATGACAAGGTTCATTGACGTTTGCAGTGGGCAGTTCCTGTGTTCAAGGTTTAAGGATGCCAAACGCAATTGGCAGCTTGAATTCGACATGTATTAAACTGCGCACTGCTGCGGAGGACTGCACACTTTCGCATAGATCCCAGGTTTGGGTTCGCCCTCCCGGCAGGCAATGCCTGTGTTCAAGGTTCAAGGACGCCGAAAACAATTGGCAGGTGGAACTCGACTTGCATTGCACTGCGCACTGCCACTAAGGACTGCATGCTTTCTCATGTTCAATTAACCGGGTAGGAGCCTTTTTGTCACGCCTGATTTACCTCACAGGTGAACCAATCAGGATTATGAGTACTTTTGCAAAATAGAAAACCCTTCCCTATGAAGCGCTTTTTTAACCGGGTTCCGAAAACCACGCTGCGTT
>CAZUZE010000049.1:0-5664 GCA_964624565.1 uncultured Robiginitalea sp. | reverse complement strand
AAACCCTTCCCTATGAAGCGCTTTTTTAACCGGGTTCCGAAAACCACGCTGCGTTTGGGGGCTATCGCCCTGCTCTTGTTCGTGCTTGCCTGTAATGGGGATGACGAGGGTGCTCAACGGATCGACTGCGCTGAGGAGGAGGCCCTGCTGGGCATCGCAGAGGATAGTGACCAGGGGGGCATGACGGTACAGTTCGAAATCAGTTACACCGGGGACCTGTCCGTGCGGGAGGTGACCTGGGATTTCGGGGATGGTACCAAGGGCAGCGGTCCTGCCGTGGCCCATTTGTACATCAACTCCGGGACCTACCCCGTGACGGCCATCGTGGAACTGGGACGGGGCGATACTACCTGTATTGCCGAATCCACAACTTCCGTGACCATCCAATAAGGGACCCTTTACTCCGCCATAAATACCGCATTGGCGAAGAAGAGTTTGCCGTTTTCCCAGAAGCCCCGGAACAAGGGGTTGTCCACCATATAGACTACCTGTCCCCTCCCGTACTGTTCCATTCCAAAAACCAGGCTCTCTGGAAGTTTTGGGACGGCTTTGCTCCCGGCAAAGCCCGCCACCGGAACCGGGGAGGCGCCCAGGGAGGCCACACTGCCCCCTCCGGGTAGCGTAAAGGCATCACTTCCCAGTTTCAGGGTGTAATAGGTATCCCCGTAGCCAAAGGCCAGCGGGTGGGTCGGATCCACACGCGTTTTAAAAATGGCCCCGGTAATTTCATCCCGGATGCGCTCCCGGTTCGTCCCGGCGAAGCCCCCGGTGTATTCTGAGGTGTCCTCTGCGTCCTCCGACTCTTTCGGCCTGATCCCAAACCCGTCTTCCCTTCCGAGGGCGCCCACGGCCCCCCCCATGGCGATAAGCCTGCCGCCCGCCGATACCCAGTCCTTCAGTTTGGTGATCCGGGATTCATCCAGAAAGCGGCGATACCCCCATCCGCCGGGCAATACCAGTATGTCGTATTCCCCGAGGTCTATCCGGTCAAAGTAGTCCGCGTCGAGGACCGATACCGGGTAATGCAATTGTTGTTCGAAAAAGTGCCAGACCTCCCCAAACCTCAGGGTGGAGGTCGGTTCGCCCGATAGGATGGCCACTTTGGCCGCGGGTATGATCCCAACGGAGCCTGACCCGAAGTCCTTTCCGGAGTCCACAAGCCCTGTGCTGACACCCAGCAGGGGTTTCCGGTGCTTTTCTGAAAGGGACTGCAGGGCCTGTTCGAAGCCGGGCAAATGGTCGTTGTCGCCTTTGGTGATGATCAGGCTTCCCGCAGCCCATCGGGTGCCGTTGAGGCTAAAAGGGCGCTGCGATTGCCTCACCCTGATGCCGCCTTTCAGGAGGTCTGACAAAAACCGCGCGTCTTTCATGCTGTTCCAATCCCCCAGGTGGGCATAGGCGCCGCTTTGAATTCCCGGTCCGGTTGCATCCCACGGGGGGGACGCCCCAGGGTCGGTGCGCACCACAGACTCACTGGCAATGGCATCCAGGCCATAGGCATAGGGGAGCGACCAGGCCGTGATATCATAGGTCAGGGAATCACTCAGGACGGCATTGGGCTCGAACAATACCTTTACCAGCGTGCCCTTTTTCTGGTTGGTGGAGACCACCATGCTGGAAGATCCGGTTTTCAGGGAGGTGTTCGCCCCGCTTCCGAAAGCGACCCCCCGGACGGAGGATTCCCCCGCCCAGCCGTATGAGATTTGGTGCTTGTCCAGCAGCGCGGCCAGGGCCTGCTGTTTGTCGGCATCCCCTTTGAGCACGAAGGATTTGTACCTGAAGTCCCCGGGCTTACTGTAAAACTTCCGGAACTCCTCATTGAGGGTCCCGGCATTTTCAGAAGCGACCTCCACCGTGCTGAGCCCGGTGGTCAGGTGATGTGCAATGCGGTCCTTCAGGGTAAGTGTATCCCCGCTGTCGATAATGACACCCAGCCCGGCCCGGCCGCTCCCGCCCTGTTCATAGGTCATGCCGATGGCGCCGTTATAGGTGGGGTAGGTATCCCCGTAACTCGGATAAAACAGGTCGAATACTTCCCTTGTAAAATAGAACCAGCCGTTCTGGTCGAAATAACGGGCGTGGTTTTTGCCTATTTTGACCTGGAAGTCCCGCTGGAAATCCGTAATCACCTCGTGATAGGGCTCTGCAGCCGGGGCGAAATAGTACGGCCGGTTCATTCCCTGTTCGTGGAAGTCCACATGGATATGGGGC
The DNA here is from genome assembly GCA_964624565.1 of uncultured Robiginitalea sp. Taxonomy (GTDB): domain Bacteria; phylum Bacteroidota; class Bacteroidia; order Flavobacteriales; family Flavobacteriaceae; genus Robiginitalea. The sequence continues at coordinate 3,453 of CAZUZE010000049.1, read as the reverse complement.
ATCCAGCTGTTGAAACGTTCCAGCCGCTGCTGGCTTTCCACCTGCGTGAGCCAGGCCCAGTCCCGGTTCAGGTCAAACATGTAGTGGTTGCTCCGGCCGCTCAGCCAGCCTTCCCAGTGCTCCTTGCTGTTCGGGTCCACCTGGAACGGGGAGTTTTTATACTGATAGTACCAGTTTACGTAGCGCTCCCGGCCATCCGGGTTGATACAGGGATCCATGATCACAAGGGTGTTTTCCAGATACGCCTTTTTGGATGTCAGCAGCTCGTAGAGGGTCTGCATCGAAGCTTCCGTACTGACGCTCTCATTCCCATGGACGTTATAGCTGAGCCAGACAACTGCCGTTTCCGCATTGCCGGTTCCCTCGGTGCTCAGCAGGTGCTGATTCCGAAGCTCGTCCAGTTTTGCCATGTTTTCAGGACTGGACAGCATCGCCAGCATAAGCGGCCTCCGCTCATTGGTCTGGCCGTAGGACTGGAGCTGGACCTGCCCGGGGAGGGCGGCGGCCGCGTGTTCGAAATACGCAATTACTTCGTGGTGCCGGGTGAATTGCGACCCGAGTTCATACCCGAGGAATTCCGAAGGGGATTGAAGTTCCTGCCCTTTGGACGGGAACAGGATAAGAAAAGCGAAAAGGGCGAAATAGATTCTCATACGGGGTGTCTCAAAACCCCAAAACTAAGGAATCTGTGCCTTTTGTCCAGCATTTTCACGAGGAACCGCACCAACTTTCTTAACGTATTTTTAGGAATTCATCCTTTCGGGAATTTTATCTTTGGCTAATCAACGAATTTTATGCGCTACAGGGGAATTCCGTTTGAGGATACCGGTTTCTTTTCGAGTCTTATCGCGGATTACCTCGGCCGGAAAGACGAGTTGACCCCCTTTTACGGCCGTTTCCCTGCCCTGGAGGCCTTTAAGGGGCAGCTGGAAGACAAGGCGGCCGATTTTCCCCTGGCGCACCGCAGGGTCCTTTGTGAAGTCCTCTCGGAGCACTACGCCTCCATGGAGGCCTCTGAAGCCACCATGGAACACATAAGTGCCCTTGGGGACCCGAAGACCTTCACGGTGGTTACCGGCCACCAGCTGAACCTCTTTACAGGGCCCCTCTATTTTGTCTATAAAATCCTTTCGGCGGTAAAACTGTCCCGTCAGCTGAAAGAGGCCTACCCCCAGTACCAGTTCGTTCCCGTTTACTGGATGGCGACCGAGGACCACGATTTCGATGAGATATGCCACTTTAACTTCAGGGGAAAGGAAATCCGGTGGAACCGGGAGGCAGCAGGGGGCGTGGGACGTTTGGACACGGGGGGACTCGATGCCGTTTTTGAAATATTTTCCGCCGAACTGGGCCCCGGCACCCGGGCGGACACCCTTAGAAGCCTTTTCCGCAATGCCTACCTGAAGCACAAAAACCTCTCCGAAGCCACCCGGTATCTGGCCAATGCCCTTTTCGGCCACCTGGGCCTCGTGATCCTGGACGCGGACGAACCCCGCCTGAAAACCCTTTTCGCGCCCTATGTGGAGAATGACCTCTTCAGGCACCTGGGGTTTGAAACGGTGGGCAACAGCATCACCCGGCTCAACGCGCTTTCGGAAAATTACCGCATCCAGGTTAGTCCCCGGGAGATCAACTTTTTCTACCTGACCGATGGGCTTCGCAGCCGCCTGGTCGCCGAAAAGGACGGGTTCCGGGTGGTGGATACCGAGATCAGATTCACTGAAGAGGAGATAAAGGCCGAACTCGCGCAACACCCCGAGCGGTTTTCGCCCAATGTTACCACCCGGCCCCTCTACCAGGAGGTTGTGCTTCCCAACCTGTGTTACATCGGGGGCGGGGGGGAGCTGGCCTACTGGCTGGAACTCAAGGAATACTTTGACGCCTCAGGAGTCCCTTTCCCGATCCTGCTGCTTCGGAATTCCGCATTGCTCATCGGGGAAAAGCAGTCCAAAAAGCTCGAAAGGCTGGGCCTCAGGGTGGAGGACCTCTTTTTGCCACCGGACAGGCTGGCGGAGAAAAAAGTAAGGGAAATCTCCAAAATCCGGATCGACTTCAGCCCCCAGCGGGAGCACCTTAAAAAGCAATTTGAGGACCTTTATACCCTGGCACGGGAAACGGACAAATCGTTCATGGGTGCCGTAAAGGCCCAGGAAACCAAACAGCTCAATGGCCTGGACCGCCTGGAGAAAAGACTTCTCAAAGCCCAGAAGCGCAAACTCAGCGATGAGGTGGCCCGCGTGAGGGAACTCCAGGACGCACTGTTCCCCTCGGGCAGCCTGCAGGAGCGAAGCCGGAATTTCTCCGAGTTTTATCTCGAAATGGGCCCGGAGCTTTTTGAAATCCTACTGGAAGACTTTATGCCCCTGGAACAGGAGTTTTCGGTCTTTACCTTCTGACCCGGGAAACCTTCGGCCGGGTAATCCTATCTTTGCAGTCAACCTAATCCCTGTTCCTGTATGCATACCATTGACATCGACACCGTTGAGATGACCCTTGATGTGATGAAATACGCCATCAGCCGGATCACCAACAGCGCCCCGGAACTGGGGCAACCCAAAAAGGAATCTGAACTGCACGCCCTGGCCGGCGAAACGATTACCCCCGGGGGGATCGGGGGCGAAAAAGCCTTTCAGATCTTCCGTGATGTCCTGGTCAAGGCCACGGTACCCATAGACCACCCCAGGCACCTGGCTTTTGTCCCTGCCGCCCCTACGCGGGCGGCAATCCTCTTTGACCTGATCACTTCAGCTTCCTCCATCCACGGGGCGTACTGGATGGAAGGGGCCGGGGGGATCTACTGCGAGAACCGGGCCATGGACTGGCTCGTCTCCCTTACGGGGATGCCCGAAGGGGCTTTCGGGGTTTTTACCAGCGGCGGGACGGCGGCAAACCTCTCCGCCATGGTAACGGCCCGGGAGGCCTGCCGCAAAAAGACCAATGCGGGAGGGGAGAAGGGGATGATCATTACCTCAAGCGGCGCCCATAGTTCCATAAAAGCGATGGCAAAGGTCATCGATGTCGATGTGCATCTGGTCCACACCGAAGACAAGATGACTGGAACGGCATTGCAGGAAGCCCTTGAGGCATTGCCCCCGGAAGGGCGCCAAAGGGTTTTTGCGGTTGTGGCCACAGGGGGGACTACCAATGCGGGGATTATCGATGATCTGGAAGGTATTGCCCGGGTGTGCCGGAAAAGCGGACTGTGGTTTCACGTGGATGCCGCCTATGGGGGAGGGGCCCTGGCAGCGGATTCGGTCCGTCACCTTTTTAAAGGTATCGAGGATGCGGACAGCGTCACGATCGATCCGCACAAATGGCTTTTCAGTCCCTACGATTGTGGGGCCGTACTCTACAGGAATCCCGAACTGGCGAAGGAGGCGCACCAGCAGGAAGGCTCCTATCTCGATATTTTCAGGGATGAAGGGGCGCAGGGGTTCAACCCGTCGGACTACC
>CAZUZE010000048.1:0-12429 GCA_964624565.1 uncultured Robiginitalea sp. | reverse complement strand
TGAAAATTCGGGGAAAGGAAGCAGGGGTGCAACGCCCCGGGCAGTTTGCCTAAAAGGGGTACCAGTCAAAAGACCTGCAAGGCCCTAAATACCTATCGCTCCGTATCGGGGCCCGGTTTTTGGATCCTGCGGATAAGGAATTCCACACGCCGGTTCCTGCTGCGGCCGGCTTCCGTTTCATTGGAAGCCACCGGCCTGGTCGATCCGAAGCCCTCCCACCGGATCCTGTCAGAATGGATCCCGAGGTCCTCCAGATAGGTCGCGACCGCCATGCACCGCTTTTCTGAAAGCATCTGGTTATAGCGCGCGGTCCCTTTCCCGTCGGTGTGCCCTGCCAACTGAAGCTGCAAATCCCCATCATGACTTAAAAACTCGTAGAGGTTCTGCAGTTCTTCCCGGCCGGGGTTCGAAAGACTGTAGGTGTCGAATTCAAACAGGAGCGAATTGAAAACCTGAAGGCTGTCCAGCTGATAGTTCCCATTATGGGCCAGGGAAGGGGGCCGGGCAAGGGCCAGATCCGGTTTCTGTTTGAGCAGGGCCACCTTATCGATATAGTAGTACGCCCCTTTGTTGGAACTCCTTCCGGTCTCTATGGTCCGCGTTTCCCGGTTGGCCCTGAAATTCCCCAGGACCAGGTACCGCTCCGTGCCCTCAGCCTCAAACCGGACTTCCACCCGACTCCAGTCCGAGGTGTCCGAGAGGAATTCCTCGGCAGGAGATTCCAGATAGTGGTAGGAATTCCCGGAGATGGCAAAGCGTTTCGCTTTGGTGATGTTCTTTTTGGTATCGATATCCAGGGGGGCGCTGCTGAAAAGGATCCCAAAGTCCCGGATCGCATAGTCCGATCGTTCTGCCAGGCTCACATAGAAGGACAGCCTGTAAACCGATCCCGCCTCCAGGGGCGATTTCAGGGCCACCTGAAGGTACTCCCTGTAATCGTCAGGGGCATAGGCATAAAAGCCGGCATACCCCTCGCCTTCCACGGTGCGCTGGACCCCATTGAAATTTTCTGGGGTCCCCATATGGATGCTGCACATATGGAAATAATCCGTGGTCCCGGATGTCGGGGTCGTCCATTCCGCCACGTCCCTGTGAAGGTTCCCCAGGTGCCTGGGGCATTCGTTGAAGGTTTCAAAGCCCGGGTTCGGGATCAGATTCTGTGCGAAGACCACCGCGGGACACCCACTTAAAAAAGCGCTGAGGATGCAAAAAAGGCGTTTTCTCAGGTGCATTTCAATGCGTTTTGAAACTTCAAGGTACTATAATTGCCGAAAACTGTCCTAATTTCAGGCCGTTCCCTCGATCAAATGGCGCCAAAAACGGGCAGGGCGCCTGTCCAAAACCCTCAAAAAGCCCTCCTAAAGGTCAAATTTATAGCTGGCCCCCGCCATTACCTGCACACCCTGAACCCTGAAATTGGCCCATCGCTGGTACGAATTGTTGGCCAGGTTACTCCCCCTTGCAAAAATGGAAAGCTGCTCACTGAGGTGGTAGCCAAGGTGGAGATTGGCATCGAAGAACCCGTCCAGGGTCTGTATCTCAGCGGGAAAATCATCGGGGAGAATCCCTGAACCGGCGATGCTCGCAAGGTCCTCGCGTTGCCCCACATAAAACAGGCTCGCCCCAAAATACCACTGTTTCCCGATCTGGTAATCCACAAACAGGGTCCCCTCCAGGTTCGGGAGGTTCCAGGCGGGATTTCCTGTTTCGGTATTGTAATCGTTGACAGAAGCATTTACCCCAAGGGTAAAATCGCGCCCCACGGAAAGCTGCAACTCGGCGAAGAGCCCGAGGGTCTTCACATCGTCGTAAAACAACCGGAAAGAATTTCCGAACGTATAGCCCTTGTCGTCGGTGCGAAACTCATTTTGGGGGTTCAGCAGGAAGAGGGGCAAAAAATTCTCTGCCCGGTACACCCCCCTGAGGTTATAACTCAGCTCGGGGAGCAACTGCCCGCGAAGGCCGAGATAGGCCTCGTATTGCCTGTCGGTTGGCATCACCATCAGTGTAGGGGAGACAAATGGGTTCTCAGTGGTGAAGTCGTAGTAGGAATTCTGAATCAATCCGCCCTCTACCCCACCGTAAGCGATGGCCATGTCTTCCGATAGCACATAGGATGCCCGGACCGCCGGATAGATATAGAAGTTGGTCTCGCTGTTCTCCGTATCTAGGCCGAGGACTATTTTGGCCCCAAGCCCGAGTTCCAGGTCGTCCCGCACCAGGGTGACCGAAGGGGCAACCCCCGTCTGCAAAAACCCGTAGCTGATTCCCGGTGCGGCCTGCAGCTGGGTAAGGGGGCCGTTTTCAAATTCGCCCCCTACATAATCCACACCCATCCCAATGCTGAGCTGTTCCTCCCCCACGGGCAACCCAAAACGCCCCTGCAATGCCATGCGGCTTTCCCCAGAGCCAGCGGCATCCCAAAATCCCCTCAGGAGCATGGAAGCATCGTCAAAAAGGCGGTCCGAAAGGCGCACCCCGCCCGTGATTTCAGCCATAAAATAGTTTTGGGCCTCGTCGATGACCCCGGGGAGCTCTTCTTCCGAAATCCCTTCCGGGAGCCCGTACCAGTTGTACTTCCTGTGGGCTACCCCAGCCCCGAGGTTCCAATCCCATTCGCGTTCCCGCCGGGCATAGGTCAGGTCGAGGTTTGTGTTGTAAAAATCCGTGTCCAGGGGCGTCCCATCGATATCCCCCCGGGACGAAAAGTGGTTCAATCCCACATCGAGCAGGTGTTTTCCGCGGTCATAATCCAGGCTGGTATAGAAATCCGCCAGCGCATTGGTGTAATTGCCGAGTCCGAGGGAAGCGTAGGTATTGTAGCTTTTTTCGCGCTCGGTGCGGGCCACGGTGGCGGCCTTTCCCTTGGCAGGGACGAAGGTAGATGCCACCGGGACGGAGAAGATGCTGTACTGAACGGGGATTTTTGTCCCTACAATGCTGTCGTTGAGGTTGGGGAGCGGCTTCAGCTTAAAGGCGTCCGGGACCTCGGGGCGGTAGGACCGCACCACGGTAACGGTTTCGGTGCCGAGGTCCTTTTCCTGGGCACTTAGGAGTCCGAGGGAAAAAAGGGCCAAACTGCAGATCAGGGCTCTGGTCATGTTCATATCCGGCGTGTTACTTTAGGTTCCCTCTGATTTTACAGAGGCGTTACGGGAGGCTTCCCGGCTTTTTATCTTTGCGAGCTCGCGACCTGCTTCGGCTGTGATTTCCGGATAATCCGCGAAATTGGCCACAACGCTTTCAAGGATATAGGTCGCCTGAAAAACATCGTCCAGCTGGTCAAAATTCAGGGCCATCAGGACAAGGCCCTTCCCGCCCCATTCCCGAAAGGAGGCGTAGTCCCTGACCAGTTCCTGCAGGGCTGCATTTGACCCTTCAACATCCCCGTCCTCCCTTGCGAAATAGGCTTTGTAGTAGAGGGCTTCGGCCCGGGATTCCCGGCTGCCGGTCTGCAGCACTTCGGCATACGCCCTTCGGGCACTTTGGGGGTCCCCCGTTTTCATGGCTGCCCGTGCCGTCATCAGGCGGGCATCGGAGCGGATCCGTTCATCGAGGGAGGGGTTCGCAAGGACCTTCCCCGCGTATTCCGCTATCTTTGAATATTCCTCATTTTCATAAAAGGCCTTCATCAGGTTGGATTGGGCATACGTCCGGTTCTGGGGGATATCAGCTACCTGCTCCAGGCGCTGCAGGTAGGGTACTGCCTCATCGTACCGGCCTGCCGAGATCAGGATCTCACAAACCCGGGTCAGCGATTGCTCCGCCATTTCACCCCTGCCCGACTGGGCAACCGTCTTAAAATGGTCAAGGGCCTTCTCAGGCTGCCCGCCTTCAAAATACAGGGAGGCCAGCCGGAACCGCGCTTCAATATGCCGGCTGCCATTGGGGAACCGCTCCAGGTAGGAGGCGTAAGCCTTTTCCGCCCGGGCCGAATTCCCGTCCAGGTATTGCTTTTCAGCAGCATCGTAGGAGGCTGCCTCCAGTTCCTGGTCGCTTACTTCCACATACTCCAGGCCGCCAACCCATTGGGCGTACGCATCCACCTCCCCCATATCCACGTAGATCAGTTTGGCGGTCTGCACTGCCTGCACGGCCTGTTCGGTTTCCGGATAAGTGCCGGCAACCTCTTTAAATACTTCAAGGGCCTCCCGGTTTTCCCCGCCGTTGTAATAGACCAGTCCCTTGCGCATCATGGCGGTGGGGACCAGGGAACTCATCCGGTATTCCCCGATCAGCCGGTCATAGGCCTCAATGGCCCGGGCATTCTCGCCTTGCTGGACATAGGAATTCCCCAGCTCCAGGAGGGCATCGTCCTTCAGGGTGGAAGTGGGATAGGTCCTGATCAGGGCGGTAAGTGCTGCCTGTTTTTCACCTTCCTGCCCCAGAAAACCCAGGGCAAGTGATTTCTGAAAATCGGCGTAATCCCTGTCCGGGCTCCCGGATTCCCCGGCCCTGTCATAGGCTGCAATGGCCTCCCGGTACCGGCTGCTCACAAAATAACTGTCCCCCAGGCGCATAAAGGCATCTGCCCGCTGGGGCCCGGGGCTCCCGCCCCGGGTGTATTCTTCAAAATGCCGTGCGGCGCACTCGTAATCCCGCAGCTTGAAACAGGCATAGCCCATCTGGTAGTCGAGGGCCCGGTACACGTCCAGGGAGCGGGCCTCAGGCAATTGTTCAAATTGGGCATAACCGTCAAGCGCCTGCTGAAAATCCCCAAGTTCAAAAGCGCTTTCGGCCCTCCAGTAAAGGGCACGGGCCTTAAGGGTCGGGTCCGCCCCCCGGTCGAGGGACCTGCCCAACAACTCCCGGGCCTGGGCGTAATCCCCCTCGAGAAACACTTCCATCCCCCTGTAAAACGCAACCTTCTGGTACGCTTCCGGGCTGCCGTAGGACGCCTTCTCCTCCAGCAGGGCAAGGGCCCCTTTGAAATCCCTGGATGTGAGGTAGGAGTCGATGAGCAATTTTTTGATTTCATCCTCATTGGCATCGCCCGGGTAGGTCTCGAGGTACTCCTGGAGTACCCCGGAAACCGATTCATAGGCATTGCCCTGTTCATAGCTCAGGCGGGCGTAGTTCAAAAAGGAATCCTTTCGTATCTCCGCATCGAAGTCCATTTGGGAGGCATTGCGGAAGGCATTCAGGGCCTCCTGCTTTTTGCCGAGCTTGAGGTAACATTCCGCCAGGTGGTAATAGGCGTTCTGGGCGACAAAATCAGCCCCGTCCACGATTTTATTGAACTGCCCGATGGCATTGGCATAATCCCCCTGCTTGTAATAGGCATACCCCAGCTGGTAGTAATCCGTGTTGCTCCATTTGCCCCCTTTCCCCTGGTAGCGTTCCAGGTAGGGAATCGCCCCTTGGTATTCCCCGAGGTTGAAATAGCTCTCCCCGATGATTTTATTCAATTCGGAAACCTCGCGCCTGTCGGCTTTGGGGAGCTGTTGCTCCGCCAGGGCTATCGCTTCCCGGAAGTTGCCCAGCTTGAAATTCATGTCCGCCTGGTAATAGGATAGTTTTTCCTGCAGGACCTCCTGGTCGGCAATCTGGTCAAAGCGCTCGTTGGCCTCCTGGTAGTCGTCCTGCTGATAGGCGATGTACCCGAGGTAGTACTTTGCCTGCGGCCCGTATTCCGCCGAAGTACTGAGCCTTTGAAAATAGGGCTCCGCCTGGTCGGGCTTGTCGGTGTTGAAAAGGGAATACCCTTTGCGAAAATCAAAGCGTTCGCGTTCGCTCCGGCTGAGCGATCCCGGGTCTGCCTTGCTGTACCATTTGAGGGCATAGGGATAGCGGCCGTTCTCGAAATAATAGTCTCCGACGTCCATAAAGGCGGTATTCCGCCTGGGGGAGGTCGGGTAATCCGCAACAAAAGCTTCCATCAACCGGTCGGCGCCGAGCTGGTTCAGGCGCACGGCCGCATTGGCGATGTAGTAGGCACTGTTGGCCCGGGTCTGCTCGTCCTCACTCGTGGCGAGCACCCGTTCAAAAAGGGTTTGTGCGGCCTGGTACTGCTTGTTCCGATACAGGTTGAATGCCTGCTGGTAGGGAGACTCGTCATGGGTGAAGACCGCGGTTTCCTGTGCCAGGCCAAAGGCACTGGCCAGGAGCAGGATCGCCAGGGCGAGATAGGGTTTTTCCATAGTGTTCTCTTGGGATAACCGAATTTCCATTAATAACGGCGTTTGTGGAATACAAGTATGTTGCCAAAAATGAATTAAAGGAAATTTAAGATGGATTGCTGCTCGATCCGATGGAACTTTTTACTTTTATATCAACAAAAACCTCCATGGCCGAACCCGTACTATCCCTGAAAGACGTCGCCGTATTCCAACAGGAAAATATGGTGCTGAACGACATTAGCCTCGAGGTGAAGCCCGGCGAATTCGTGTACCTGATCGGCAAGACGGGAAGCGGGAAAAGCAGTTTTATGAAGACCCTCTACGCCGACCTCCCCCTGAAGGAGGGCCACGGCAGCATTGTGGGTTTCAACCTGAAAACCCTTCACGAAAAGGACATCCCCCACCTGAGGCGGAAACTCGGGATCGTCTTCCAGGACTTCAAACTCCTCCCGGACCGCAACGTCCACAACAACCTGCGCTTCGTCCTGAGGGCAACCGGATGGACGGACCCCGGGAAGATGGACACCCGCATTGAGGAAGTACTCGACAAGGTCGGGATGAAAACAAAGGGGTTTAAATTCCCCCATGAACTCTCCGGGGGGGAACAGCAGCGGATCGCCATTGCACGGGCCCTGCTGAACGACCCGGAACTCATCCTGGCCGATGAGCCCACGGGCAACCTGGACCCCCAGACGAGTGTGGAGGTGATGAAAGTGCTGCAGGAGATCAACAAGACAGGCCGCACCATCCTGATGGCTACCCACGATTACGCCCTTATCCTCAAATATCCTTCCAAAACCCTTAAATGCGACGGGAACAAAGTCTTTGAAGTGATACAGAAGGCGGGCTAAGCTCCTGACCGATGATTTACCGCAAAAAAGAGGAAAAACAGGACCGGAAAACCCATCCCCTGATCGGGTTGCTCCTTTTTCTCATTTCGGTCCTCCTGCTCCTGACCACCGGGGTGTTCGGGCTGGTGTTCGGGATCTTTTACAGCCTCTTCAAAAAGGGGGTCACGGGATTGGGGGAATACCTGCTCCAGGTCGCCATTTCCATCGACCAGCTCGGCAATGTCCTGATGCAGCACCTGCTGAACCTGCTTTGGATCAAACCCGGGGGATATGCCTTCGGCAACAGGGATGAAACCATCAGCAGTGCCCTTGGGCGAAACAAGCGGAACGGCACCCTTTCCGGTTTTGGCAGGGGGATCGATGCGCTCCTTGATGTGATCGACCCGAACCACTCCCTCAATTCCATCGACTACTACATTGAGCCAAGCGGCCAGATCATCGAGGCTGTGAGCTGGGTGTACCTGGAAGGCGGGCGGATCCTCACCAGCAGGAGCGAAGGGAAAAAACTGTATTACATCCCCGGGGGGAAACGGCTGCCACAGGAAAGCGAAGTCCAGGCGTTGCTTCGGGAAACCCGGGAGGAGCTGGGGGTCCACCTCAACACGGGAAGTATTGAACTCCTCGGGATCTTCGAAGCCCAGGCAGACGGACAGCCCCCCGGCGTCCTTGTAAGGCTGAGCTGCTATACGGCCGGGTACAGCGGGACCCTGACCCCGGCATCCGAAGTACGGGAAATCGTCTGGCTGCGGTATGCGGACCGGCACCTGGTCGCCCCGGCAGACCAGCTCGTTTTTGATTTTCTGCACCAGCAGGGCGTTTTGTCCTGACGTGCAGGGACCCGATCTTTTTTAGTACTTTGCAGCCGAAAACCAATACGAATACATGGAAGTACTCGGAATAGATGTGGGGGGTTCCGGAATCAAAGGGGCACTGGTCCACATGGAAACCGGCGAAATGTTGACAGACCGCTTCCGCATCCCCACCCCGGAGAGCAGGAAGCCCGATGAAATGGCCGAGGTGGTGGCCCAGATTGTCAAATATTTCGACTACAAGGGCCCGGTGGGATGCGGCTTCCCCACCGTCGTCAAAAAGGGGGTCTGCAAATCCCCCGGGAACCTGCATGAATCCTGGCTGAATCTCTCCATTGAAAAAACCTTCGAAAAGGCTTCAGGGAATGATTTTACGGTCATCAATGACGCGGATGCAGCCGGGTACGCCACCATGAATTACGGGATCGGGAAGGGGCTGAAGGGATTTGTGGTGATGATCACCATTGGAACCGGCCTGGGCAGCGGGGCTTTCCTGGACGGCAGGCTGATCCCCAACTTCGAACTGGGGCAGATCCCCTACAAGAAATACGACAAAATCGAGGCCTGGGCGGCTGCTTCAGTAAAGGAGGCCGAAGGGCTGAGCTGGAAAAAATGGGGAAAGCGGTTCAACAAGTTCCTCGAACTGGTGGAACTTATCGTGAACCCGGATATGATCATCCTCGGGGGGGGCACCTCCAAATACTTCCCGGAGTTCGAAAAGTACATCAAAATCGAAACCCAGGTGGTCCCGGCAGGCCTGCAGAACCACGCTGGCATTATCGGGGCAGCCACCGGCTGCCTGGTGAACCACCCCGAACTGTATCTGCAGTAGGTTATTTCGCCCGCTTCCGGTCGGTTTCCTTCAGGAAGATCTTGCGCAGCCTGAGGAATTTGGGGGTCACCTCCACATACTCGTCCTTCTGGATGTATTCCAGGGCTTCTTCCAGTGAGAACTTAATGGCAGGAACGATGCGCGACTTGTCGTCGGAACCGGAAGCCCGCACATTGGTGAGCTTCTTGGTCTTGGTCACGTTGACCACCATGTCGTCCCCCCTGGAATTCTCCCCGATGACCTGGCCCTCGTAGATATCCTCCCCCGGGTCGATAAAGAAGCGCCCGCGCTCCTGCAGCTTGTCGATGGAGTACGGAATCGCCTTTCCGGTTTCCATGGAAACCATGGACCCGTTCTGGCGCTGGGGGATCTCCCCTTTCATGGGTTGGTACTCGAGGAACCGGTGGGCCATGATCGCCTCCCCGGCGGTGGCCGTCAGCAGCTGGTTGCGAAGCCCGATAATCCCGCGTGAGGGGATCAAAAATTCGCAGAGCATGCGCTCGCCCCTGGATTCCATGCGGGTCATCTCCCCTTTGCGCATGGCCACCATCTCAACGGCCTTGCCGGAAACGGCTTCCGGCAGGTCGATGGTAAGGGATTCCACAGGCTCGCACTTCACGCCGTCGATCTCTTTTAAAATGACCTGGGGCTGCCCGATCTGCAGCTCGTACCCTTCCCGCCTCATGGTCTCGATCAGCACGGACAAATGGAGCACCCCCCGGCCGAATACCATAAACTTATCGGCGCTGTCGGTTTCCTTCACCCGGAGGGCCAGGTTTTTTTCGAGTTCCTTCTCAAGGCGTTCCTTGATGTGCCGGGAGGTGACAAATTTCCCGTCCTTCCCGAAAAAAGGGCTGTCGTTTATCGTGAAGAGCATGCTCATCGTGGGCTCGTCAATGGCAATGCTCCCGAGGGCTTCAGGGCTTTCCGCGTCAGCAATCGTATCCCCTATATCAAAGCCTTCCAGGCCTACCAGGGCCCCTATGTCCCCGGTCTGCAGTTCCTTTACCCGGCTGCGGCCCAACCCCTCGAAGGTATATAGTTCCTTGATGCGGGATGCCACCTGGCGGCCATCCCTTTTGACAAGGGTTACCGGCTGTCCTTCCCTGAGGTGCCCGCGCTGCAGCCTGCCGATGGCGATCCGCCCGGTGTAGGATGAAAAATCCAGGGAGGTCACCAGCATTTGGGTGGTTCCGGCCTTCGGAGTAAAAGTCGGGATGTGCTCGAGCACCATGTCGAGCAGGGGGGCAATCGTACCGGTGGGCTTTGCAAAATCCTCACCCATCCAGTTTTCCTTGGCGGAACCATAGACGGTAGGGAAGTCCAGCTGCCATTCCTCGGCACCCAGCTCAAACATCAGGTCAAAGACCTTTTCGTGTACCTCTTCCGGGGTGCAGTTCGGCTTGTCCACCTTATTGATGACCACACAGGGTTTCAGGCCCATGCTCAGGGCCTTCTGCAGCACAAAGCGGGTCTGTGGCATCGGCCCTTCAAAGGCATCGACCAGCAGGAGGACGCCATCCGCCATATTGAGCACCCGTTCCACCTCCCCCCCGAAATCAGCGTGGCCGGGGGTGTCTATGATATTGATTTTGGTGTCCTTATAGGTTACCGAAACGTTTTTCGAGACAATCGTGATCCCGCGTTCGCGCTCCAGGTCGTTGTTGTCCAGGATCAGGTCCCCGGTTTGCTCATTTTCCCTGAAGAGTTCACAAAAATGGAGGATCTTATCGACAAGCGTCGTTTTCCCGTGGTCGACGTGGGCGATGATGGCAATATTTTTGATCGAAGCCATATAGCTGATTTTAAGCGCGCAAAGATACGTCGAAATATCCTTGGATTGCACGGGGGAGGGTTTATTTAACGAAAGGATGGCATACCCCCCGTAGCGTACGCCGCCGACCGGGGCAAAACAGCGGCCCACCGGGGATTTGCCGTGGGCTTGCCGCAAAGGGCGTGAAGCCTGGGGCGCTCCCCCGGCCCGGGGACCCCCTGCCCCCGTGAGGGAAGCCCACCTATGGGATCGGCCAACCTGGCCGGGACCCGCTTGAAGAAACCGGCTCCCGCAAACGACCCTACTGGAATACCGGGGCCTTATTCTTCCTGCGCTTTAAAAAAGGGTTCCAGCTGACCCGGACATTGACCACAGGGCCTATGCCCCCGCTGATCCGGTTCCGGAAATAATTCCCCGCCCCGGCTTCGAGGCCAAAACCAAACCCGTTTTCATAGCTCCGCTGAATCCCGTAAAGGACCCCCAGGAAATTCAGGTCCCGGCCCTGGTTATCCAGATTGCCGGCCAGCTCCCACTCCACAAAGAATTGCTGAAAGGATATCGAAACGTAATTTCCCGAATTGCCGGAGACGTTTTTCCCCTGCCGGTCCCTGCTTTTCAGGTTGTGGTAGTACCGGGAAAAAGCCCGGTAGGCGGGGGCGATCGAATACCCTTCCGAGGGGGTTGCCAGGCTCAGCCCCACCTCGGCCCCGACACTGAGGTTTCGCGCCAGCCCGAATTCATACTGGAAACCGGGCAGCAAAAGGTTAAGCTGGAAATTATGGCGTTCGAGGTATATCGGGCCAAACCCGCGCTCGGTCCTTTGGGAGAACAGGGAAAAAGAAATAAGGAATGCCAGGAGAAACGTAACGGGACGCATGAGGGGGCGCTTTTAATTTTCAAGGTATTAAAAGCTCCCCCTTTCCTTTATATCTTTGTCAAAACTTTAAGAAATGGATCTTTCCGCCGTCCCGCAATTGAAATTCACCTCAGGAAACAACTTCTTTCTGCTTTCCGGGCCCTGCGCCATTGAAGGTGAGGAAATGGCAATGCGCATTGCCGAAACCATCGTGGAGATAACCGACCGGCTGCGCATCCCCTATGTTTTCAAAGGGAGCTTCAAGAAAGCGAATCGAAGCCGGGTGGATTCCTTTACAGGCATCGGGGACGAAAAAGCCCTCAAAATCCTCCGGAAAGTCTCTGAAACCTTTGGGGTACCCACAGTGACCGATATCCATGAAATTCAGGATGCCGAGCGCGCAGCCCAATACGTGGATGTCCTCCAGATCCCGGCCTTTCTGGTGCGGCAGACCGACCTTGTGGTGGCTGCCGCAAAAACCGGGAGGACGGTGAACCTGAAAAAGGGGCAGTTTATGAGTCCGGAAAGCATGGGCCATGCCGTCAAAAAAGTCACGGATTCCGGCAATGAGCAGGTTTTGATCACCGACCGGGGCACCATGTTCGGCTACCAGGACCTCATCGTGGATTTCCGGGGCGTGCCGGTGATGAAGCGGTTTGCCCCGGTAGTCCTGGACGTCACCCATTCCCTCCAGCAGCCCAACCAGGCCTCCGGGGTCACCGGGGGGCGGCCGGAACTCATCGACACCATTGCACGGGCCGGCATTGCCGCCGGGGTGGACGGCATCTTCCTGGAAACCCATTTCGACCCCTCCAGTGCCAAAAGCGACGGCGCCAACATGCTCCCACTGGACCAACTGGAGAAACTGCTCACACGGCTTTCGGCCCTGAGGGAAACCGTGAACCAGTTCTGAGCCTGGCAAGAGGCCTTCCGGGACATACCAGCACCTGAACCCGGCCCAATAAACAGCGGCTTTCTTCACAATTGATGAAATTTCAACCCCCCACGGACACTAATGGCGGTGCTTCCCCGTTTTTAGATGAGATCCATTTCAACACGGATTTTCAAAAAAGAAAACATGATACCAAAAAAGCTGTTTTTCACCGCCCTTTTGCTGGCCTGCCTTGCGGAGGTATCCGCCCAGGGCTATGAGTACAAAATCATAACGAGCATCGAATCGGTAGTGCG
>CAZUZE010000047.1:0-12443 GCA_964624565.1 uncultured Robiginitalea sp. | reverse complement strand
GGACTCTACAATTACCAAATTCTTGGCCATGTTTCTGGATTTTGGAAAACAAAAGTAGGGCAATTTTCTGATTTGTGTGCCCGGCAGCCGCAGGGCCGGGCAAATAAACTTTGGCAATCCGGGAGAAAGCGACCTTGAAATTCATCTGCTCCAGACCCCTTGATTGCGAATAAATAATGCGTATTTTATGGTCCGAAAAAACACCACTTATGAGAGCCATTGCCCGCTTTACCCTCTTACTCCTGATTTGTTTCACCATCCATCCGGCGGAAGCCCAGCGCAAGAAAAAAGCGCCCCGGGAGCCCGCCTTTGACGCCTCCCTCTACGATTCCATGAAGTGGAGGCTCGTGGGGCCTTTCCGGGGCGGTCGTGCCGGAACCGTTACCGGGGTGGTGGGCAACCCGAACCTTTACTATATGGGCACCGCCGGCGGGGGGGTATGGAAAACCGAGGATGCAGGCAGCAGCTGGTCCTGTATTTCCGACGGGTATTTCGGGGGGTCCATCGGGGCTGTGGCAGTTTCGGAATCCGATCCGAATATCATCTATGTGGGCGAAGGGGAGCAGACCCTAAGGGGAAATGTCTCCTCTGGCAACGGCCTGTGGAAAAGCACGGATGCCGGTAAGACCTGGCAGTTTATCGGCCTTAAGGGATCCGAGCACATCGCGAGGATCAGGATCCACCCCACCAATCCGGATATCGTCTATGTGGCTGCCATTGGCAACCTCTGGATCCCGAACGAGACGCGGGGGGTGTATCGCAGCACAGACGGGGGGCAAAATTGGGAAAAGGTTTTATACGTCAGCGACAAGGCAGGGGCCGGGGACCTGATTTTAGACCCGAACAACCCCAGGATACTCTATGCCTCCACCTGGGAGATGAAACGCAACGGATACCGGATGGACAGCGGGGGACCCGACAGCCGCATGTTCAAGAGCACGGATGGCGGGACTACCTGGAAGGACATCTCGGAGGCCAAGGGCCTGCCCGGGTTCCCCTGGGGCATCGTGGGGATCGCCGTATCCCCCCTGAATTCAAACCGCATATGGGCCATTATCGAAGCCGAGGACGGGGGGATATACCGGTCGGAGGACGGGGGCAGCACCTGGAAACGGATCAACCAGGACAGGGCCCTCAGGCAAAGGGCCTGGTACTACAGCCGGATCTACGCCGACACCCAGAATGAGGACATCGTCTATGTGATGAATGTCAGCTACGGGGTTTCCCGGGACGGGGGAAAAACCTTTGAGCTCAAAAACGCGCCCCACGGGGACCACCACGACCTGTGGATCGACCCGGAAAACAACCAGCGCATGGTGATCGCGGATGATGGGGGGGCCCAGGTATCCAACGATGGGGGGGAGAACTGGAGCACGTATCACAACCAGCCGACCGCCCAGTTTTACCGCGTCACCACCGACACCCATTTCCCGTATCGCATCTACGGGGCCCAGCAGGACAATTCCACGGTTCGCATCCTTCACCGGACATCCGGGAATTCCATCGGGGAACGGGACTGGGAACCCACCGCAGGAGGTGAAAGTGCCCACCTCGCCCCGGATCCTGAAAACAGCGAGGTCGTCTACGGGGGCACCTACAAGGGGTACATGATGCGAACGGACCACGCCGTGGACCAGACCCGGTCCGTGAATGTGTGGCCGGACAACCCTGCAGGCTCGGGGGCCGAGGTCATGAAATACCGTTTTAACTGGAATTTCCCCATCGGGTTTTCCATCCACAACCCGAAACGGCTCTACGCCGGCTCCAATTTCCTCCACGCCACCGAGAACGGGGGGCAATCCTGGAAGGTGATCTCCCCGGACCTCACCCGGGGGCTGCCTGAGACCATCAAATCCTCGGGAGGGCCCATTACCCAGGACAATACGGGTGCGGAATTCTATTCCAACCTGTTCGCTATTTCGGAGTCCCCCCTGGAAGAGGGCGTCATCTGGGTTGGCAGTGATGACGGGCTGATTCACATAACCCGTGACAACGGGGCCAACTGGGAAAACATCACCCCCCCGGAGGGGCTTTCCCCAAAACTCAATATGATCAATTGCATCGACCCAAGCCCCTTTGAGAAAGGGACGGCCTATGTCGCCGCCACCGCCTACAAGTTCGGGGACTATACCCCCTACCTTTACCGCACCCGGGATTACGGAAAAACCTGGACCCTGATCACCGAGGGAATCCCGGCCACATATTACACCCGGGCCATAAGGTCAGACAAGACGCGAAAAGGCCTGCTTTATGCCGGGACGGAATGGGGCATGTTCATCTCCTTTGACGATGGCGACACCTGGGGTTCCTTCCAGCTGAACCTCCCGGTGACCTCGATACGGGATCTTCACGTCCGGGACAACGACCTGATCGCGGCCACCCATGGCAGGAGTTTCTGGATGATCGACGACCTAACCCCCCTGCACCAGCTCTCCGCGGATATCGCAAAGGGCGATTTCCACCTGTTCGCCCCGGACAGGGCCTACCGCATGCAGCAATCCGGCTGGGACCGTGCCGATTTGAAGCGCGAAGGGGAAAACCACCCGAACGGGGCCCTTATACATTATTATATAAAAGAAGTGAAGGAGGGGGACAAGGTGATGCTTGAAATACTCGACTCAGGCGGCCAGGTAGTCCAGGCATACTCCAATACGGCCAAAAAATCACAACACGACCCTTCAGCGGTAAAACCCCTTGAGGTCCGTTCCGGCAGCAATCGCTTTGTGTGGGACATGCGCTACCCCGGGTTCAGGACTTTTGAGGGAATGGTGCTCTATGCATCCCCGAACACGGGGCCCAAAGCTGTGCCGGGCACCTACACCGTCCGCCTGACCTACAACGGGACTTCCCGGGAAGCACCTCTGGAAGTGCTCAAGGATCCGAGGCTGCCGAATACGGATGCAGACTACCAGGCGCAGTTTGACTTCCTGACGGCCGTGCGCGATGAGGTTTCCCGGGCCAACGGGGCTGTGGCCAAAATCCAGGCCCTGCGGACAGACCTTGACTACCTGAAGGCCAAGGCCGAGGGAAACCCCGAACTAATCGGGCGCATCGAGAAATTCGAAACGGAGCTTTCAAGGATCGAAAACAACATCCATATGACCAAGAACCAGAGCCGGCAGGACCCCCTGAATTACGGCATCCGGATCAACAACCGCCTGGCGTTTCTGATGGCTGATTCCCAGCGGGGCGACTACCCGCCCACCGACCAGTCCAGGGAATTCTTCCAGGAAGTCCGGGCGGAGCTCGAAACGGAACTCCGGGCCCTCGACCAGCTGGTTGGGTCGGAAATCCAGGGGATCAATGACGTGGTCAGGGGGGGCGAAGTGCGCCTGCTCGAATGGGAGGACTGAGGCGGGGAATAGCCCTGTCCGGGATTTTTTTAGCTGTCAAATTGTCATAACCCCATAATGCCTTATCTTTGTTGCCCTTTCCAAAGGAACGGAAAGGCATTGCACTATGGAGAAACTGCTCAGTGAAGACCTGCAGGGGACTGCCCTGCAGCTAAAGGGATCAGAGGCCAATACCCGGAAACTCTACATCGAAAGCTACGGATGTCAGATGAATTTTTCCGACAGCGAGATCGTGGCCTCAATCCTGAACAGGGAGGGGTTCAACACCACCCAACGGATGGAAGAGGCGGACCTGATCCTGGTCAACACCTGCTCCATCCGGGAGAAGGCAGAGCTCACCGTCCGCAAAAGGCTTGAAAAATTCAATGCCGCCCGCAAAATGAACCCGGGCCTGAAGGTAGGGGTGCTCGGGTGCATGGCCGAGCGGCTGAAGCACAAACTCCTGGAAGAAGAAAAGATCGTGGACATGGTGGTGGGCCCGGATGCCTACAAGGACCTGCCCAACCTGGTCAGGGAAGTCGACGGGGGCAGACAGGCGGTCAATGTGATCCTCTCCAGGGAGGAGACCTATGGGGACGTCGCCCCGGTCCGATTGGGGAGCAACGGGGTCACGGCCTTCGTATCCATCACCCGCGGCTGTGACAATATGTGTACCTTTTGCGTGGTCCCCTTTACCAGGGGGAGGGAACGCAGCAGGGACCCCGGCTCTATCCTGGCCGAAGTAGCCGACCTATGGGAACAGGGGTACCGCGAGGTGACCCTGCTGGGTCAAAACGTCGACAGTTACCTGTGGTATGGCGGCGGGCTGAAGAAGGATTTTGACAAGGCCAGTCCGATCCAACAGGCCACAGCCGTTAATTTTGCCGGCCTCCTGGATCGCGTGGCCCTCGCACATCCGGGCATGCGCATCCGCTTCTCCACGTCCAACCCCCAGGACATGACCCTCGAAGTGATCGACACCATGGCAAGGCACCCGAACATCTGCAACTACATCCACCTTCCGGTCCAGAGCGGAAGCGATCGCATCCTCAGGGCCATGAACCGCCTGCATACCCGGGCGGAATATTTTGAGCTCATTGACGGTATCCGGGAGCGCATCCCGGATTGCGGGATCAGTCACGACATGATCGCCGGGTTTCCGGGCGAGACCGAAGAAGACCATCAGCAGACGCTCTCCCTTATGGAATACGTGAAGTACGATTTTGGTTTTATGTTTGCCTATTCGGAGCGGCCCGGCACCCTTGCAGCGCGAAAACTACAGGATGATGTCCCAGCGGAAGTCAAAAAAAGGAGGCTGAGGGAAATCATCGACCTGCAGCAAAAACACAGCCTGTACCGGAACCAGAAATTCCTTGGACAGGTTGCCGAAGTACTGATCGAAGGGGATTCCCGAAAATCGGACGCGCACTGGATGGGCCGCACATCACAGAATACCGTCGTCGTTTTCCCGAAGGAGCACTACAGGAAGGGGGAATTCGTAAATGTGAAAATTGAAGAGTGCACTTCGGCCACCCTGCTGGGGAAAGCCGTGGGGTATTCTCAAAACAACGGACAGGATGAGTAACCTCCAGAGCATCAAACAGCGGTTTGAAATTATAGGCAATGACCCCCACCTGAACCGCGCCCTTGAAAAGGCGATGCAGGTGGCTGCCACGGACATCTCCGTCCTGGTAACCGGGGAAAGCGGTGTTGGGAAGGAAGCGATCCCCAAAATCATACACGCCCTCTCCCACCGCAAACACAACAAATACATCGCGGTAAACTGCGGGGCCATCCCGGAAGGGACCATCGACAGTGAACTCTTCGGGCATGAAAAGGGGTCGTTTACGGGGGCTACCCAGACCCGGAGCGGTTATTTTGAGGAAGCCGACGGGGGGACGATTTTCCTGGATGAAGTTGGGGAACTGCCCCTGACGACACAGGTACGCCTGTTACGCGTCCTGGAAAACGGCGAATTCCTGAAGGTCGGGTCCTCCACAGTCCAGAAAACCGATGTCCGCATTGTGGCCGCGACCAACCAGAACATGCAACAGGCCATCCGGGACGGGAAGTTCCGTGAAGACCTCTACTACCGCCTGAGCACGGTGGAGATACACCTGCCACCCCTGCGGGAGCGGGAAGAGGACATCCATCTGCTGTTCCGGAAATTCGCCTCCGATTTCGCCCAGAAATACCAGATGCCGACCATCCGGCTGGACGATGCGGCCCGCGACCTGCTGATCCACTACCGCTGGCCGGGGAATATACGGCAGCTGAGGAACGTGGCGGAACAGGTTTCGGTCCTGGAGACGGAACGCAACATCACCGCCTCGGAACTGAAGGCCTACCTGCCGGCAGACGCAACATCCGCCAACCTGCCTGCCGTGGTCCCCGGACGGCAGCGGCAAGGGGATTTTTCCAATGAACGCGAAATCCTCTACAAGGTCCTCTTTGACATGAAGTCGGATTTGAACGACCTTAAAAAACTCACCCTGGAACTGCTCAAGCACGACAATGCCCAGCAAGTGCAGGAAGAAAATGAACAGCTGATCCAAAAAATCTACGGCTCCAACGGTTCGGTGGCCGAGGAGGAAACATCGGTTTCGGTCCTGCCCCCGGCCCGGACAGAACTGGAAGTGCCCTCCCCCGCTCCCGTGAGGCCCCCGGGCGACAAATACCACTTTGCGGAGGAGATCGAGGAAGAGGACACCCTTTCCCTGCAGCAAAAAGAGATCGAGCTGATCAAAAAATCCCTGGAACGCAACAAGGGCCGGCGCAAGGCGGCAGCCTCCGAGCTGGGTATTTCCGAGCGGACCCTGTACCGGAAAATAAAACAATACGACCTTTAACCGGAACTGCTATGACCTGGCCAAAAACGATATCCCGCCTGATCCTCCTGTTCTCTGCCCTGAACCTTCTTTCCGGATGCGGTGCCTACAACTTTACCGGGGGGGATGTGGGGGATGCCAAGACCTTTCAGGTAAACTATTTCCAGAATTACGCCTCCCAGAGCCCGGGCTCGGTTTTTGACCCCGGACTGGACCGGGATTACACCCTTTCCCTGCAGGACCTGATACTCAACCAGACCAGCCTGGACCTGGTTTCCTCCAACGGGGACCTGGTGTTTGAAGGTGAAATCGTGGAGTACCGGGTTTCCCCCATGACGGCCACGGCGGAACAGCGGGCCGCGCAAAACCGGCTCACCATCAGTGTCAACGTCCGGTTCTACAACAACACCAAGGAGGACACGAATTTTGAACAGCGTTTCTCCTTCTTTTACGATTATCCCGGAAGTGCCCAGCTGGCCTCGGTCCGGGACGAGGCACACAGGGAAATTTTCGAACGCATCAACCAGGACATTTTCACCCGCTCCCTGGCCGACTGGTAAAAGTATGAACGTCGCTGAATTCACATCCCTTCTGAAGGAACCCAGGTCCGTGCGGACGGGGGAGCTGACACTGCAGCTGGAGGAACTCCTCGAGGCATATCCCTGGTTCCAGGCCGCCCGGGCGGTGCACCTCTACGGCCTGAAGCACCTGAACAGCTACAAATACAACCAGGCCCTTAAATACGCAGCGGCCTGCACGGCGGACCGGGAGGTCCTCTTTGACCTCATTACATCAGAGGAGTTTGTGCAGAACCGCATCGCAGACACCCTGTCGGGCCAGCACGCCCTGTCCGATCAGGAGGTGGTCTCTGAAGAGGTGTCCCCGAATGCGGAACGGGACACCGACATGATCGAAAAGGAGGAAGACAGCCCGCTGCCCCGCAACACGAGGGAGGCCGAGAAAATCCTCGACCCGAACCTCTTCAAATCCATGGACCCGGAAATGGACAGGAACCTGGAGGAGGCAAAGGCCAGGGAGAAGCTTCGGATGGGCAGTCCGCTTGAGTTCACCAAAAGCGAACGGCATTCGTTTTCACAGTGGCTGCAGCTGACCCAAATGACTCACGGCCCCGGAAAAAGCGCATCAAAGGACGCTGCCGGCGCACCACCTCCGGCGGTGCCTTCCCAGGACGGGGATCGAAAAAAGAAATTCGAACGGATCGACCGCTTTATAGCCGAAAATCCCAGGATAAAGCCGGCGGGTGCAGATACCGCACCCGTGGATCTGACCGAATCCCTGAAAATCGACAAAAAGCAGCTGATGACCGAGACCCTGGCCCGGGTGTATCTGGAACAGGGCAAGTATAAAAAGGCCATTCAGGCCTACCGCATCCTGATTTTGAAATATCCGGAAAAAAGTAGTTTCTTTGCAGACCAAATTAAGGCGGTGGAGAAACTCCGCGCCGGTAAATGATAGCAAATCTGATGAGTACATTTTCTATATTCCTGATTCTGATCATTATTGTCTGTCTGCTGCTGATGCTTGTGGTAATGGTGCAGAACCCAAAAGGAGGCGGGCTTTCCTCATCCTTTGGCGGTGGGGGAAACCAGGTTGTCGGAGGGGTCAAGAAAACAGGGGATTTCCTGGACAAGTCCACCTGGACCCTGGCTACTGTCCTCATCGTCCTGATCCTGCTCTCCAATGTGGCCCTGAAATCGAATTTCCAGGAAGCCGAATCCAAGCTCCTGCAGCAGGATGGCGTGGAAAGCGTTCCGGAAACCCTTCCAGACGAAATCCCCGAAGAACTTCCGGCACAGGAAGGGAACAGCCCGATAGACACCCTGCAATAAGTGCAGTAAAAAAACAGCAAATGCCAGCTTAAATGACAAGCTGGCATTTTTGTTTAACAAACTGTCAGTTTTATCGAGCTGGCACAATTTGTGCCTCCTAAGGGCAAAACTTTAAATCAACATAAAAGCGATTAATATGGCTAAAGTAAACATCAAACCACTGGCAGACCGCGTCCTGGTTGAACCCATGGCTGCGGAGACCAAAACGGCATCCGGTATCATAATCCCGGATTCCGCAAAGGAAAAACCGCAAAAAGGAAAAGTGATCGCGGTCGGGCCCGGCACCAAGGATGAAAAGATGACTGTCAAGGAAGGGGATACCGTGCTCTATGGCAAGTATTCCGGTACCGAGCTTAAATTCAACGGAGCCGATTACCTGATGATGCGCGAAAGCGATATCCTGGCTATTATTTAATCAAACGGAATATACTACGGGCAGTATCGGACTGCCATTTCAATCCAAAAAAATTCTGATACTATTATGGCAAAAAACATAACCTTTGACATTGATGCAAGAGACGGACTGAAGCGGGGCGTGAATGCCCTTGCCGACGCTGTTAAAGTTACCCTCGGCCCGAAAGGACGGAACGTGATCATCAGCAAGTCCTTCGGGGCTCCTGTAGTGACCAAGGACGGGGTAACGGTAGCCAAGGAAATTGAACTGGAAGACCCCCTGGAGAACATGGGGGCCCAAATGGTAAAAGAGGTCGCCTCTAAAACCAACGACCTGGCCGGAGACGGGACCACTACCGCCACTGTGCTGGCCCAGGCCATCGTCAAGGAAGGACTGAAGAACGTCGCTGCCGGCGCCAACCCCATGGACCTGAAGCGCGGGATAGACAAAGCCGTTGAGGCGATCGTCGAGAACCTCGACAAGCAGTCCAAAAAAGTGGGGGATTCCTCTGATAAGATCAAGCAGGTAGCTTCCATCTCTGCCAACAACGAAGAAGCCATCGGCGACCTGATTGCCGAGGCCTTCAAGAAAGTTGGCAAGGAAGGGGTAATCACTGTGGAAGAAGCCAAAGGAACAGACACCTATGTGGATGTCGTGGAAGGGATGCAATTCGACCGCGGGTACCTCTCTCCCTACTTTGTGACCGATTCCGAGAAAATGATCTCGGAACTCGACAACCCGTACATCCTCCTGTTCGACAAGAAAATTTCCACCATGAAGGACCTGCTGCCCGTTCTCGAACCGGTGGCACAATCCGGGAAGCCCCTGTTGATTATCTCGGAGGACGTGGACGGAGAAGCCCTGGCCACCCTTGTGGTGAACAAACTGCGCGGCAGCCTTAAAATTGCTGCGGTTAAAGCACCCGGATTCGGGGACCGTCGCAAGGCCATGCTCGAGGATATCGCCATCCTTACCGGGGGAACCGTAATCTCGGAAGAGCGCGGCTTTACCCTTGAAAACGCTTCTATCGACATGCTCGGAACCTGTGAAAAAGTGAGTATTGACAAAGACAATACCACGATCGTGAACGGGGCCGGAACTGCCAAAGACATCAAGGCGCGGGTAAACCAGATCAAATCCCAGATCGAAACCACGACCTCTGATTACGACAAGGAGAAACTTCAGGAACGCCTTGCCAAACTGGCCGGTGGTGTTGCAGTCCTCTATGTCGGTGCCGCTTCTGAAGTGGAGATGAAAGAGAAGAAAGACAGGGTAGACGACGCCCTCCATGCAACCCGGGCCGCCGTTGAGGAAGGCATCGTTGCCGGTGGTGGTGTTGCCCTGGTTCGCGCCAAAGCCGTCCTTTCCAAGGTAAAAGTGGAAAATGCGGATGAAGAAACCGGACTCGCCATCGTGGCCCGGGCCATCGAAGCCCCCCTGCGCACCATTGTTGAAAATGCAGGCGGGGAAGGTTCCGTAGTGGTCAGCAAGGTTCACGAGGGGAAAGGAGACTTCGGGTACGATGCGAAATCCGAAAAATACGTGGACATGATGAAGGCGGGGATTATCGATCCCAAGAAAGTGACCCGTATCGCCCTGGAAAATGCGGCATCGGTCGCCGGGATGATCCTCACCACGGAGTGTGCCCTGACCGACATCAAGGAAGACGCCCCTGCCGGCCCTCCAATGGGAGGTGGCGGCATGCCCGGAATGATGTAAGTCGGGAAAACCCGAAAAAGGAAAAACCGGCAGGATCCTCCTGCCGGTTTTTTTTTTGCCTGTCCCAAACCGGATTTTTTGTTACTTTTCGAACCTTATCCATATGCAGATGTACGAAGCTCTCAAACCGCAAATTC
The DNA here is from genome assembly GCA_964624565.1 of uncultured Robiginitalea sp. Lineage (GTDB taxonomy): Bacteria > Bacteroidota > Bacteroidia > Flavobacteriales > Flavobacteriaceae > Robiginitalea. Next base: position 2,183 of record CAZUZE010000047.1, on the reverse strand, counting down.
TTAAAATAACAGGGGATTCCTCCCTCTCCACGACCGATCGGCTCCAGCAGGTTTGCGACCTGTTGGAAAAAGAAGTAGCCGTCTATGACTGGGTAGGCTTTTATTTTCGCAACGGGGACCTGGAGGAACTGATACTGGGGCCCTATGCCGGGGACCCGACGGACCACACCGTGATCCCTTTTGGCAAGGGCATTTGCGGGCAGGTAGCCCTGAGCAACCAGAATTTTGTGGTGCCCGACGTGGCGGCCCAGGACAATTACATCGCCTGCAGCATCCATGTAAAGGCGGAAATTGTGATCCCCATATTTGTGGACGGGGCAAATATCGGCCAGCTCGACATCGACTCTCATACCCCCGACCCCTTTTCGAAGGCGGACGAGGATTTCCTGGAATTCGTCTGCCGGGAGGTCTCCCGGATTCTGTAAAACTTCTTCGGGATTGTTGATAACCCCTCTGGGGTTTTTACTCGCAAAAGGAGTACTTTTGCAGACTTGAAACCCTTTACAATTCCAAAAATATGAGCGATTCCAAAAAAGCGGGTGCTGCCCTTATTTCGGTATTTCACAAGGACGGACTCGAGCCGGTTGTCCGCAAGCTTCACGACCTGGGCGTCGCCCTGTATTCTACCGGGGGCACGGAGACCTTTATCAGGGACCTGGGCATTCCCGTCACCGCTGTGGAAACGATCACGGGCTACCCTTCGATCCTCGGCGGCCGGGTCAAAACCCTCCACCCGAAAGTCTTTGGCGGGATCCTGGGAAGAAGGCATCTGGAAGGGGACCAGGAACAACTGACGGCCTATGAAATACCGGCCCTGGATATTGTGATTGTGGACCTGTACCCATTTGAAAAAACAGTTGCGGAAGGCGCCTCAGAGCAGGATATCATCGAAAAGATCGATATCGGAGGGATTTCCCTGATCCGCGCCGCCGCGAAGAATTACCGGGACGTCCTTTGCGTCTCCTCCATGGAAGACTACGCAGACCTGCTGGAGCTTCTCGAGCGCTCCGGGGGGGAGACGACCCTTGAAGAGCGGGAGGCCTTTGCAGCCCGTGCCTTCAACACCTCCTCCCATTACGACAGTGCGATCTTCAATTACTTTAACCGCAAGGCGGAAATCCCTGCCCTTAAAGTGAGCCACCTGAAGGGAAACAGCCTTCGCTATGGAGAAAATCCGCACCAGGAAGGGCGCTTTTACGGCGATTTTGAGGCCATGTTTGACCAACTCCACGGAAAAGCCCTGTCCTATAACAACTTCCTTGACATCGACGCGGCCGTCAACCTGATGTCTGAATTCCGGGATGAGGCCCCGACCTTTGCCATCCTGAAACACAACAACGCCTGTGGCCTGGCCACCCGCCCCACCCTTGTGGAGGCCTATGCGGACGCCCTTGCAGGGGACCCGGTCTCTGCCTTCGGGGGCATCCTGATCAGCAACAAACCCATCGACGCGGCTACGGCGGCCAAGATCCACGACCTGTTCTGCGAAGTGGTCATCGCGCCCTCCTTCGAAGAGGAGGCCCTGCAAACCCTGAAGGGCAAGAAAAACCGGATCCTCCTGGTGCAAAAACACTGGAACCTCCCGGACTCCCAGCTGCGGACCTGCCTCAACGGCATCCTCTACCAGGAACGGGATGCCAAAACCGACGCCGCCTCCGACCTGGACGTGGCCACTTCCCTGGCCCCTTCCCAGCGCGAAACGGAAGACCTTTTGTTCGCCTCGCGGATCTGCAAACACACCAAGTCCAATACCATCGTACTGGCCAAAAACAAACAGTTATGCGCCAGCGGGACCGGGCAGACTTCCCGGGTGGACGCCCTGAACCAGGCCATCCATAAAGCCAGCTCCTTTGGCTTTGACCTGAAAGGGGCCGTAATGGCAAGCGATGCGTTCTTCCCCTTTCCGGATTGCGTGGAAATCGCCGGAAAAAGCGGGATCACCTCCGTTATACAGCCGGGGGGCTCCATCAAAGACCAGCTCAGCATCGATTATTGCAACGAAAACGGGATGTCCATGGTATTGACCGGCACGCGTCATTTTAAGCATTAATTTTACTACTTTTGACGATAAAATTTGCCCGTTTATCGGGAAGGGAACGAAACGCCAATGGGATTTTTCGATTTCCTGACAGAAGAAATAGCCATAGACCTCGGCACAGCAAACACGCTGATCATTCACGATG
>CAZUZE010000046.1:10197-12757 GCA_964624565.1 uncultured Robiginitalea sp. | reverse complement strand
CCGGTGACCGGATCGGGATCTACCCGGACACACCTGCTGAAGCCGTCCGGGATCTGGCTGATCTGGAGGCGGATCTATTCCTTGTTGGGCATACCCATCAGCCCTTCCTCAACCGGTTTGGACGATCCCTGGTGATCAATGTCGGGTCAGTCGGGCTGCCCTTTGATGGCGATAACAGCCCAAGCTACGGCAGCATAGCCCACACCCAGGCCGGATGCCAGGCAGAGCGGCAACAAAACAAGGGGTGCATATTTCAGGAGGGTCTCCCTGCTGCCTCCGGGTTTTAGTTGCGCCAGGACCATAATCAGGAGCAGGGAAAGGGCCAGCAGCAGGAGCAGGAAAAAGACGGACCGGGCCAGCGGATAGGACAGGCTGTCCGAGGCGATGAACTGCAGGTAGTTTCCCCCTGCGGTGCCGGCGAGCAGCAGCAGTGCCGCCCCGGCCCATGCCGGAAGCCGGGTGTTAAAGAATACCAGGATGAGAAGGATGCCCTGTACCCCCAAAAGGACGGCCCAGGAACCGGGAAGGGAAAAGCCCGCCAGCCCGGCCCAGTACCCGAGCAGCAGTCCGGCCAGGGCCAGGTAGGCCTGGGTTTTTTGGCCGTATGCGATTTGCCATAGGACCAGGACGAGTGCCAGGGAAACCAGGCTCAGGGGTATGGAGGGCAGCATGGAAGGGACATTCCAGAACAGGCTGAGCTGCCACAGCAGTGCCCCGGAGGACGCCCCTGCAAAAAGTTTCGCAGCCGGCACCCTGAACCGGTCTGTAAAAAGGGCCACGACCCGCCATAGCTGTCGTGCAATGCCAGCGAGCAGCAAGGCCCCTGCCAGAAAGCCCAGGCAGGTGAACCCTGTCAGGATCAGCTCTTCCCCGGGGGTGTATCCCGAAAGGAGGTCCTCGTTTCCGAACCCCGCCCCATAGAGCAGGGCGGCAAGGCCCAGGAGTACCGGGCCCGTTTTACCTGAAAGCCTGTTCCCGCCGAAAACAAAGAGGCACGCCAGGGAGGCTGCCACCAGCAGTGAAAGTGCCAGGGCGGCCCAGGAAGGGGTGAGGATCCATTCCCCCCAGCTTAGAAAATGGCCCAGGCCCATGCCAGCTCCCAACATCAGGACAGGCAGTGCGATCCGGTCTTTTTCCCGGGTGAGGAAATAGACCAGGACCGCCAAGAACAGGCCCCATGAGAGCAGGGTGTACCTGCCGCCACGAAGGGCTCCCAACCCGAGGTAGTCCTTCAGGCCGGGAGGCTCGGGAACTGAATAAAAAGGCCTGGCAGGGCTCAGGGTGCTTTTGTAGATACGCCCGTCGAGGGTGGTTACCTCCAGGATGATGTCGACCTGGCTGCCCAGCAGGCCTTCGATGCCTATTTGCCGGCCGGTTAGGGAATAGTCACCACAACCGACCTGCCAGCGCATCTTTTTCTGGAAGGCGTCCACTTCGGTAACGGGTTCTCCAAGGGGTTGGCAGAATTCCGGAAAAACAGCCTGGGCCTTCACGATCTTTCCCTGGATCACGGGCAGGACAAAATACACCTCAAAGACCCCCGGGGCTGTCTCCACCATCTGGAGGCGGGCCGGGTAGACGATATCGGCGGATACGGAAATCCCTGAGAACAGCAGGACCAGGAGGACCCCCTTTCTGATGAGTCTGGTCAGCGCGTTATTCATTCACCAGTTCCTTTGCGATGCCCCTGTAAGTGATATCGTATTGCTGGAGGAGCTCGGTATAGAATTGTTCTTTGGCAGCCTCCTTGTCCTCGTACTGCAATTGCTCCAGTATTTCAGGACGGACTTCCTCGATCGAAAGGGGCCTGGCGGGAATGAGGCTGTCGGGATAAACCAGGTGCCACCCGAAGACAGAGGGGACCGGGCTGCTCCACCGTCCGGGTTCCAGCCCTTCAACCCGGGCCGCAAAGCCCTCGCCAAATTCCCGGTCGATCAGGTCCGAGGGCATGCCCGAGATTACCGGGTTGAGCATGGTTGTTTTTCCCGATTTTCGGGCTGTTTCGTAGTCTACGCCCTTTTCGTTCCACATTTTGCTCAGGCTTTCAAGACTTTCCGGATCCTGCTCCCCGTCAAAATAAACCTGGGTAAAACTGAGTTGGGCCGGGCGGACAAACTGTTCTTTTCGCAGGTTGTAGTAGGCCTCGATGTCGGCCTCTTCAATGGTGCGCGACTCGCCCTGGCCTTCGGCCATCATGTCCATCTGGGTTATGAGGGCGCGCTTGACCACGGCACTGTTCCGGTCCAGGCCCTCGTTGAGTGCTTCCTGGTAGAGTACCTCGTCTTTTATGTGATTTTGCAGGATGCCCTGTAGCTCTTCCCGAGTGGGCATGCGGTTCCATGTACGCTGGAACCCGGCCAGGAGTTGTGCCACATCGGAATCATCCACGACAATAATACGATCGGAATCCGCCGGCTCCCGGGGTCCGAAAACCAGTAGTAAAGCCAGGAAAACAAACAAACAGAGCAGGGCGATCTGCCCCAGGGGTTTTACGGTCCGGTCCGTCATCGCTAAGGCGTTTCTGCGAATGTAGGGAATAAATAAAAAAAGTACAGACTCC
>CAZUZE010000046.1:2825-10097 GCA_964624565.1 uncultured Robiginitalea sp. | reverse complement strand
ATGTCCTGCTCAAAGACGCTCAGTTCCAGGTGCAGGTGCTCCGGGTTGATGATTTCGAGCATTTCTGAGGCCCTGGAAACATAGCTCCCCGTGGTGATGTTCACCCGGGTTACCTTCCCGCTGATGGGCGAATGCAGCGCGATTTCAGAACGGAGGGAGGCGGGGGTTATGTCCTCCGGTTGAAGCCCCAGGAGGGTGAGTTGCCTTTCCAGGCCGCTTTTCCGCGCCAGGGTGCTCCTGTAGGTGCCCTGTGCCTGCAAAAACAGTTTTTCCGAACTTATCTGCTCCTCAAACAGGGTTTGTTGCCGTTCAAATTCGGATTTAAGGTAGGGGAGTTGTTCCCGCACTTCCAGGTATTCCTGTTGCAGGGAGAGGAATTCGGGGTTTTCCAGGATGGCGACCACCTGGCCCTTCCGCACCATGTCCCCCACCAGTAAAGGGGTCTTCTTTACGAATCCCCCATAGACCGCGCTTATCACCACCCGGTTTTCAGGAGGGACATCAATCATCCCGCTGACCCGGATTACTTCGGGAAAGGGCATTTCAACGGCCTGGCCCAGGGCCATGTCGTTCGCCTCAAACTGCTGTCGGCTAAGGGTTACCACGCCAGGGGATTCCGGGGGGGCTGCCCCGGGACCTTCCTGCCCCTCCTTGCAGGACGAGAGCAGCACCAGTGCCAGAGAGAGGATCGAAAAGGGATATTTGAACTTCATGGAGAAGATTTAATAGGTTAGATAATTGATTTGCAGTACGATGTCGTTATAGCGCTCCAGCTGCTTTAAGTATTCGAGGGTGATCTCATACCCGTTTTCCAGGCTGAGGATATACTGAAAAAAGTCAATTTCGCCATTCCTGTAGCTGCTTTCCGCCGTCCTCAGGATGGCACCGGAGAGTTCCAGCCCCTCGGCTTCGTAATAGCCCAGGGCTTTTTCCTGCTGTCCCAGTTCGTCCCTAAGCCGCTGCAGTTTGGTGTTCAACCTTGTTTCGTATTCCCGCTGCTCCTCCCCGAAGGCCTCTGCCGTAAGGCGGGCGGTTCGGATCCGGGACGACTGTCCGTTGAACAGCAAAGGGATCTTCACCCCAATGGTATACCCCCTGAACCAGTCCTGTGTCCCTCCGTTGTCCCCTTGCAGGTATTGGAGGGAAAACCCGGGAAGGAGTTGTTGCTGTTCCAGCCGGAATTGCTTTTCCAGGGCCAGTTGCTGGTTCTGGTACCTCGAGAGTTCGGGCAGGGAATCCACCATGGGCACTTCGAGCATCATTCGCCTTTGAGGGGTTGTGGCGAGGGTTATGGGGGTATCGGCCTGGACCAGGTTCCGGATCTGGTTTTCGAGGATGCCGGTCCGGGCCAGGGCTTCCTGGAGCTGCAGCCGGATTTCCCTTGATTTGGAGGTCGCGGTGATCTTTTCGAGATAATTGGTGGCCCCCAGTTCAAACCGGCGGCTGGCAGCCCGCTCGAAGGCCGAGTAGAGGCTGTCCAGGCGACGGTAGATCCCCGCGGTTTCCACCGCCGTCAGGTACCGGTTGTAGGTGGTGCTCACCTCCAGGTATAGCTCCTTCCTGCGGATTTCGTAGCGGTTGCGTTCGCTTTCTGCCAAATAGGTTTGAACCTGCCTTCGCGCCCCATAGACCGTGGGAAAATCAAAATCCTGCCGGACCCCCAGTACGTTGAGCGAGAGGTCTTCCACCCGGTTGGCTTCGTCCCGGTTATAGAAAAGCTCGGTTTTCCCGAAGTCAAAAGCAGTACCCGTGCGGGCATCGGCTGCTTCCATTTGTTTCTCGGCCGCGCGAAGCCCGGGGTTGTTCTTCCGGGCGAGCTCGAGCAGGCCTTCCAGGGCAATGGGTTCTTGCTGGGCCTGCACAGGGACGGCAAGGACCAACAACAGCCCGGCCAGCCCGATGGCTTTTTTGGGTCCCTGCCCGATTTTTTCCCCTTCTCTGAATTTCCCGAACATGGCGTAGAGTACGGGAAGGACCACCAGGGTCAGCAGGGTCGAGGTGATCAGCCCGCCGATGACCACAGTGGCCAGTGGCCGCTGCACTTCGGCCCCGGCATTGGTGGAAACAGCCATGGGCAGGAAGCCCAGGGCTGCTGCCGATGCGGTGAGGAGGACGGCGCGCATCCGGTCCTGGGCCCCCTGTGTGATGAGTGCTTCCATGGAGTCAAAGGAGGATTTCTTCAGTTCTTTAAAGTGTTCAATCAGTACGATCCCGTTGAGGACGGCGATTCCAAAAAGGGCGATGAACCCAACCCCTGCCGAGATGCTGAAGGGCATCTCCCGGATCCATAACAGGAGCACCCCGCCTACGGCTGACAGCGGAATGGCGGAAAAAATAATCAGGGTGTCCCGGACAGACTTGAAGGCGAAATACAGGAAGGCAAAGATCAGAAGCAGGGAGATCGGGACGGCTATGGCCAGCCGTGCCTTGGCCGACTGCAGGTTTTCAAATTGCCCGCCATAGGTAACGGAATACCCCGGGGGCAATTGAACATTGGCCTCCACCAGGCCCCGCAGCTCATCCACCACGGATTGCAGGTCGCGGTCCCGTACATTGATACCCACCACGATCCGACGGCGGGTATCGTCCCGCGAAATTTTGGCTGCCCCTTTCTGGTAACTTACCTCGGCGATTTCACTCAGGGGCAGTTTCCCCCCGCCGGGAAGGTCGATAAACAAGTTCTGCAGGTCCCCGAGGTCCGTGCGGTTCTCCCTGCTGAGCCGTACCACGAGGTCGAACCGTTTTTCACCCTCAAATACATTCCCTACGGTACGGCCGCCAAAGGCCATGGAGATCAGGTCGTTTACCTCTGAGATATGAAGCCCGTAGCGGGAGATTTTAGAGCGGTCATAGGCGACGCGCATCTGGGGCAGGCCTTCTATTTTTTCAACGACAATGTCCGCTGCCCCGGGAACCCGCTCCGCCAATTGCCTGATCTCCTCTCCCTTTGCAGCCAGTACGGCGAGGTCCTCCCCGAAAACCTTGACGGCTATGTCTGCCCTGACCCCCGTGATGAGCTCGTTGAAACGCATTTCAATGGGCTGGGTAAACTCGACTTCCATCCCGGGGATGACCTCCAGGGCTGTTTTAAAGGCATCCGCCAGTTCGTCCTTCGAAGCCGCTGTCACCCATTCGCTTTTGGGTTTCAGGGTGATGATGACATCGCTTTCCTCCATGCTCATCGGGTCGGTTGGGACTTCCGCCGCCCCGATCCGGGTCACCACCTGTACGACTTCAGGAAACTGCCCGATCAGGATTTTTTCGATCTGCGTGGTGGTTTCTATGGTTTTGCTCAGGCTGGTACCTGTCTTGAGTACGGGCTGGATCACAAAATCACCTTCATCCAGGGTAGGGATGAATTCCCCCCCCATCCGTGCAAAGAGAAAACCGGCGAGGAGCAGGAGCCCTGCCGCCGCACCCAGGACGAATGCCTTATGCCCGAGCGCCCAGTGAATGGTTGGGACATATAATTTGTTAAGGCCCCGGATCAGGCGCTGGGAGAGGTTCTTCTCCGGATCCTTCACCGGTTTGATCAGCCATGAGGACATGACCGGCACATAGGTAAAACAGAGAAGCATCGCCCCGATCAGTGCAAAACTGAACGTCATGGCCATGGGACGGAACATTTTGCCCTCCACCCCGCTCAGGGAAAGGATCGGGATAAAGACGATCAGGATGATAAGCTGCCCGAAGACGGCCGAATTCATCAGTTTGGAGGCCCCCTTTTGGGTGATCTCGTCCTTCAGTGCCTGACGCTGCTTGCGAGGGAGGGGAAGGAGTTCTTCCCGCCTGCCATTGATCTGGAAGGCGATGAACTCGACAATGATCACCGCCCCGTCGATAATGATCCCAAAGTCAATGGCTCCGAGGCTCATCAGGTTGGCATCCACCCCGGTGAGGTACATCAGGGTCAGGGCGAAGAGGAGGCTCAAGGGGATGACCGAGGCGACCACCATCCCCGAGCGGAAATTCCCCAGGAGCAGGACCACGACAAAAATCACGATCAGACACCCCAGGATGAGGTTCTCCGAGATGGTAAAAGTGGTACGGCCGATCAGTTCACTGCGCTCCAGGAAGGCATTGATATACACCCCTTCCGGGAGGGAGGCGGAAATTGCGGCCACCCGCTCCTTGACCGCGTTGATGACCTCTTTGGAATCGGCCCCTTTCAACATCATCACCTGGCCAAGGACTTTTTCGCCTTCCCCGTTCCCGGTGATGGCCCCGAAGCGCGTGGCACTCCCAAAGCCGACCTCCCCCACATCCCGCACGTACACCGGGATGCCGTCCACGGTTTTCACAACCGTGTTCCCGATGTCCTCCAGGCTGCCTATGAGGCCTTCCCCCCGGATGAAATAGGACTGGTTCACCTTTTCGATATATCCCCCACCGGCGACGCTGTTCCCCTTCTGCAGCGCCTCGATGAGTTCGCCGGCGGTGATGTCCATGGCCCGGAGCTTCCCGGTATTGATGGCGATTTCGTACTGTTTTAGATAGCCTCCCCAGGTGTTGACTTCAACCACCCCCGGGATTCCCGAGAGCTGCCGTTTTACGATCCAGTCCTGAATGGTCCGCAGGTCCATCGCGTCGTACCGGTCCCTGTAAGCGGGTTCCACGTCCAGGGTGTACTGGTATATTTCGCCCAGCCCCGTACTGATCGGGCCCATCTGGGGCGTTCCGAAACCCTGCGGGATCTTTTCCGCCGCTGCCTGGATCTTTTCGGCGATCAGCTGCCTGGGCAAATAGGTGCCCATGTCGTCTTCAAAGACAATGGTCACCACGGAGAGTCCGAATTTGGAAACGGAGCGAATCTCCTGAACACCCGGCAGGTTTGCCATTTCGAGCTCCACAGGATAGGTTATGAAACGCTCCATATCCTGGGTGGAGAGGTTTCGGGAAGTAGTAATGACCTGTACCTGGTTGTTTGTAACGTCCGGGACAGCGCCTATTGGGATTTTCAAAAGGGCGAACAGGCCGCTGGCCATGATTACAAAAGTGAGCAGCAGAACCGCAAACTTGTGGCGAAGGCTAAATTGAATGATAGATGAAAGCATCGATACTCATATGTGAAAAACATGCGTTGTACGGATACCGGGAGTACCCTGAAAAAACTTGATCAAAAAGGGGGGGTGCGTCAGGCCTGTCTGGGTGGCTGGAAAACGCTTCCGGAAAAAATCCCGGAGGCCTGCAAAAGGTAGTGATACTGGTGCATCTGGGTTTCTTTCGCCTCCTGGGGGGTATTCCAGAGGAAGCGCTGGCTGATCAAAAAGTGTGTCTGGCCCAGGAGTTGATGCGGCACTTGCTGGAAGGGCAGCTGTTCGTGATCGTGTTGTTCTTCCTGGTGGTTTTTTTCGTGGTCCGCCTTTTGGCTGCCATAGTGCTTGTCCAGAAACGTCAGGAAGGAATCGCCGAATGCCTGCCGGTGGTACGACGCGTGTTCCAGGAGCTCGTCAAGCTGGACCAGGTCCGTAACGGACAGATGAAGGCTCTGGAGCAGCAGCAGGGAAGAGAGAACTATGGAAAGCAGTCGCGTCATCGAATTAAAGATACAATTCCCTGGCAAACTGCAGCGGGTTTACCTGCAACATTACCCGGAACTGCTGTAAAATTATCGATTCCCCGGGGCCAAACCCATGATCTTTGTCAGATTTTTCCCCGACAAAGCCGAAGCGCCATGCCCAAATACAAATCCCGAAGGGCGTGGACCTCCGACCACAGTCCGCATTCCACAGTCCGTATTCCGCGGTCCCTAGCACAATCAGACTGTACTGAAGCCCGCGGAACAGAACCCAGGGGCCGTAGCCCTCCGCACAATGAGCCTGGCCTGAAACCCAAAGAACGCAACCTGCGGCCCTTCGACGGTACAGAATACATCGCGCACATATCGCGAACCCAGATGGGGGCATTTCTTTTCCTCACAATCGATTAATTTGTAAATTCAGCCGAAAAACCAGCCATCATGCTCTCAAAGCCAATCCGTTTTATCCTTATCCAACTATCTTTTTTGGCGCTCCTGACAGGGGGAACCTCTGCCCAGAAGACGTTTTCCAAATCCGCCATCCGCAAACAGAAGGAAGCGGTGGTCACCTCCGTGGACAAGCGCCATAAACAAACCCAGGTGATGGTGGACAAGGTGTTCAGTTTTGCAGAACTCGGGTTCCACGAGGAGGAAACCGCGCGTTACCTCACGGGGATCCTGGAAAAGGAAGGCTTTGAGATTACCCGGGGGGTCTCGGGAATCCCGACTGCCTGGTTCGCCCGCTGGTCCAATGGACAGGGTCCGGTAGTTGCCCTCGGAAGTGATGTGGATTGCATCCCGAAAGCTTCCCAGTACCCCGGCGTGGCCTATCACAAGCCGATTGTCGAGGGTGCCCCGGGCCACGGGGAGGGGCATAATTCAGGGGTGCCCCTGAACATCACGGCGGCACTTGCGGTACAGGAGCAGATGAAAGAAAACAACATTGGCGGGACGCTGGTCGTCTGGCCCGGGATTGCCGAGGAACTCCTGGGGTCCAAGGCGTGGTTCGTGAGGGATGGCCTTTTTGATGGGATCGATATGTGCATTTTTACGCATGTCAGCAGCAACCTGGCCGTATCCTGGGGGCAGGCCACGGGTACCGGCCTGATTTCCGTGGAGTACAGTTTTGAGGGAGAGGCGGCCCATTCGGCCGGCGCCCCCTGGCGCGGGCGCTCTGCCCTGGACGCGGCAGAACTCATGAACGTCGGCTGGAATTACAAACGGGAGCACCTGCATCCGCTCAAACGGTCGCATTCCATCTTTACCGATGCCGGGGACCAGCCCAACGTGGTGCCTTCAAAGGCCTCCATCTGGTTCTACCTCCGGGACGTGACCTATGAGGGGATCATGGAGATGTACGAGGACGCGAACAATATCGCCCAGGGGGCTGCCCTTATGACCGATACAGAGGTAACCTCCCGGGTGGTGGGTGCTGCCTGGCCGAGGCACTTCAATAAGGTGATCGCCGAAACCATGTACGGCAACATACAGCAGGTGGGCCTGCCAGAGTGGACCGAGGCCGACCAGAAACTCGCAAGGGCGGTGCAGAAACTGGTGAATTCCAAGGACACTACTGGCCTGTCGACCGAGCTCTCCGAACTCCGAAAGCCCGTCGAGACCCCAGTAAGCGGGGGGTCGGACGATATCGGGGATGTTTCCTGGACGGTCCCGACCGTAACCCTGAGGTTTCCTTCCAATGTGCCCGGGTTGCAGGGGCACCACTGGTCCAATGCGATCGCCATGGCGACCCCGAT
>CAZUZE010000046.1:0-2725 GCA_964624565.1 uncultured Robiginitalea sp. | reverse complement strand
AGGTAGATGCTCTCCACGAAAATGTTCTGAAGGGCAATCCCGTATAGCCGGTTGGTATCCACGGGTTTCAGGGTGTTGTAGTTGACCACGGTCCGGAGTTCGGGTGACAGTTCGTTGATGATGATATCCCAGTGCACCGATTCCAGCTTATTGGCCGTATTGTAGGTGAGGTCCAGCCGCAGCAACTCACGGGCAATTTCCTTATTCTTTACGAATTTCAACTGCCCGTTTACCGCCAGGTTGTCGTACACGGAGGCCTCGCGGTAAAAGTCCGATTGCTGCGACAACAGCATGGCGAACAGGGCCAGGGAATCCGCCCTGGATACATCCTGCAGTTCTATGATCTCGTTGGCGCGCTCATAGGCATTGGAGAAAAAGAGGTTCTTTCCCTTTGCCTCCCGTAGTTTGCCGCGGTCCTCCTGCAGGTGTTCGCTAATGGATTCATAAACCCCGATCGCCTCCTCTCGTTCGAGGCTCTGATTATTCCACCTGTCGATTTGCAGGGCGAACAGGATTCCGATAACGATGAGGACGATGTCCCCGAGGGCATAGAAAAAATACCCGTTGAATTTCCCGCGAATCAGGGAGGTCCGCCGCAGTTTCTTAAGTATTGAAAGCATGATTGTTCCTATCGTATGTGCACAGGGGCGGGGGAATTTCCGGCACGCATTTTGGACTATATGCCCTTGAAGGTATTGAAAAGATCCAGGAGGGGCTATGATATATGTCACCTGCACCGGGCAGCCAAAAATCATCGGATAATAGGGCCTGAAATGGAAACAAGTTGTAAATTGATTGTTTTTAAGGGTGTTTTGCACAACCTTGTTATAACCTCAGGTATATGAAGTTACTAGGGTATTGCGCAGCCATGCTGCTCTTGATATTTCCCGGGTATTCGCAGGAGAACCCGCGGACGCCCCCCAAATTGGTCGTAGGGGTAATCGTCGACCAGATGCGCTTTGATTATCTTGAAAAATACAAGGCGCATTTCGGGGAGGGGGGCTTTAAAAGGCTTTTGCGGGAAGGATATAGCTTTGAGAACACCCACTACAATTATGTGCCTACGGTCACGGCCGCGGGCCATGCCTCTGTTTATTCAGGGACAACCCCGAGTGTTCATGGCATTGTGGACAACAGCTGGTTCGATCGGGGCTCCGGGCGCCTTGTAAGCAATGTGGGAGACACTTCGGTTCGGATTATGGGCGCTGTGGTTGAGCGATCGTACGGATATTCACCGTCTCGGCTGGTTGCCGCCACAATCTCAGACCACCTTCGAAAGGAGACAAATTCCAAAGCCCGCGTTATAAGTGTATCCTTAAAAGACAGGGGTGCCATCCTGCCTGGGGGCCATAGCGCGAACGCCGCCTACTGGCACGACTGGGAGGGCAGCCCGGGGTATTTTGTCAGCAGCTCCTACTATATGGAGGAACTGCCTTCCTGGGTCGTCAATTTCAACAATAAGGGATGGACGCAGAAGTACCTGACAAGGACCTGGGAACCCATGCTTCCTCTGGCAGAATACACGGCGAGCGCGCCGGACGACAATCCGTATGAAGGGATTCTCAGGGGGAAGGAAACCCCCACCTTTCCCTATGACCTGAAGGCCATGGGGGAATTGTACGGGGATGACCCGAGCTACTACCAGGTCCTTTGGGTAACCCCCTTTGGAAATACCCTGACCAAGGACTTCGCCCTGGAAGCCCTCAGGGCAGAAGACCTTGGGAAAGATGACGTCCCCGATATGCTATGCGTGAGTTTCTCCACCCCGGATGTGGCCGGCCACACCTTTGGCCCCCAGGCCGTGGAAGTTGAGGATATATACCTCCGGCTGGACCGGGACCTGGAGGACTTGCTCAAGGTCCTGGACAAAAAGGTAGGGGAAGGGAACTACGTGCTTTTCCTGACCTCGGATCATGGGGCGCAACCCGTGGTTTCCTTTTCAAAGGCGAATAACGAGCCGGCCGGGCTGGCGGTAATCCCCAAATTCAATCAGGATTTGACCTTTCATCTGAGCCAGAAATACGGTGCATTTGAATGGATCTCATATTTCGGAGACCACGAGATTTACCTGGATCGCAACCTGATCCGTGAGAAAAAAATACCCCTGGAGGAAATGCAGCGGGAGGTAGCCGATTTTATGAAAGGGCAACCGGGCGTCCGCTTTTCACTCACCCCTGACGACCTTTCGGATACAAACGATGCCACAGGGCTCGTGGAAATGGTCCGCAACGGGTATTTCCCGGAGCGTTCCGGAGATGTCTTCCTGGTGTACGAATACGGCTACAGGCCCACTTCGGACTACCGTACGCCGATCGAAAAAGTGAGGGGGGCCGGACACGGCTCTGGCTATGATTACGACACGCACGTGCCCCTGCTCTGGTTTGGCAAAGGGATCCCTCAAGGAAGGTCTTCCCGAAAAGTGCACCCGGTGGATATCGCTCCTACCCTGGCGCGCCTTTTGAACCTGAAGGTGCCCGGGGAGATGACAGGCACCTCATTGCCTGAAGTTCTGGAATAACCTTTATGAGGTTGCCCATCCTGGGGCATTTCGTCTACTGCGTGCGCGCCTTGTCCAGGATTTTGTCCTGAAACCTCGAGTTGTCCGCCAGGATGTTAAAAAAGTCCATCACATAGTTCCTGGCGTCCTGGAAATCCCCCTGGCTCTTAAAATCGGGCCCCAGCGCATCCATCACCCTCATAAATTCGTCCTTTTTACCCAGGTATT
>CAZUZE010000045.1:0-12918 GCA_964624565.1 uncultured Robiginitalea sp. | reverse complement strand
CCCGCCACCGAAGCCACCTCCCCCGAAACCTCCGCCGAAGCCGCCCCCGCCGAAGCCACCTCCTCCAAAGCCGCCTCCGCTGCCCCCGAAGCCCCCCCGGGATCCGGAGCGCCCCATATTGCTCAGGATGATCATGTCCCAGATATCGAGGCCGCTGCCCCTTTGGCCGCGGTTTCCGCCCCCGCCCCGTTTGTTGCGGGAGGCGAGGATCAGGATTATGATGATAAAGATGATAAAGGGCAGGAGGGATCCCAGGGGGAAGCCCTCGACGGAGTCCCCTTGAGGGGGTGCGCTGAACTGCCCGGTCAGCACCTGGAAAATGGCATCGGAACCCTTGTCCAGCCCTGCGTAGTAATCCCCGTTCCGGAACTCCGGGATGATCACTGTTTCGATGATCCGCCTCGACAGGGCGTCCGTTAGGAATTCCTCGACGCCGTAGCCGGTATTGATCGCAATCCTGCGGTCATTCCGCGCCAGCAGGATGAGGATGCCGTTATCTTCCTTTTCCTGTCCGATGCCCCAGGCCTCCCCCCATTGCGCACCCAAATACTGGATGTTTTCCCCCTCGGTTGACGCAATTATGGCCATGACGATCTGGGTGGAAGTGCTGTCCGAGTACCGAATGAGCTTCTGTTCGAGGCTCGATTTCTCCGTAGGACCCAGCAAGCCGATATAATCGTAAACGCTCGTCTGCTTGTCGACCGGGGGTTTGGGCGGGATCTCAAATTGCGCGCTTACAGGCAGTACCAGCAGGAAGCAAAAAAACAGCAGTACGGCCTCAGCCCTTTGAAATCTCATTGGTCAGTTCGTTTGTATCTTCCGGATTCCAAGGGAAATGGGCCTGAAGTTCTTTGCACGCGCTTCGGACGCCCGCGATAATCCCCTCCTTAAAGGCCCCTTTTTTGAAGTGCATCTGGATCTGGTCGCGTGTGGCATCCCAGAAATTTTCAGGTACTACCGCACAGATACCCCTGTCCCCGCAGATCACAAACTGGTGGTCGTGCACTGCAATGTAGAGCAGCACCCCGTTCGAATTCCGGGTATTGTCCATTTTCAGTTCGTGAAAGAGTTCTTTGGCACGCTGCATGGCATCCATGCCAAAGCCGTTTTCAATATGTACCCGGATCTCCCCGGAAGTGTCCCGCTCCGCCTCACGGATCGCCTGGATGATCTCCTGCTCCTCCGAATCGGTTAGGAAACGCTCTACTTCACTCATGGGAAAGGGTCTTATCAGTCAAATTCGAAATTTACATCCGGGGCCTGTTCCGAACCTGGGTCTGCCTGGTACCTTGGCATTTCCTCAAAGCCAAACCACCCGGCCAGTAATTTGTTGGGGAATTTGGTGGTGTGGATGTCATAGACATTCACCGCGTCGTTGTACCGGTCCCGCGCCACGTTGATCCGGTTTTCGGTAGATTCGAGCTGTGACTGCAGCTCGAGGAAGTTCTGGTTCGCCTTCAGGTCCGGGTAGCGCTCCACAGTGACGAGCAGGCGGGAGAGGGCCGAGGAAACCCCGCCCTGTGCTTCCTGGAAGGCTGCGAGGTTCTCGGGTGTCAGGTTTTCCGGGTTGATGGTCGTGGAGGTCGCCTTCGCACGGGCCTCGATCACGTCCGTAAGCGTCCCCCTTTCGAAGTCGGCAGCACCCTGGACGGTTTTCACCAGGTTGCCGATCAGGTCATTTCGCCTTTGGTAGGCACTTTCCACATTGGACCAGGCCGTTTTGGCATTGGCCTCATATTCCACGGCCGTGTTGTTGAAACCTACGGCCCACTGATAGATGCCGATACCGACTACCAGGATGATAATAAGTGGGATTAACCATTTTTTCATAGTACAGAGTGTTAAAATTTAGTTGCTTATTCCGTTGTTGCTTTAAGGGCCTAAAGCTGTTCTTTTATCTTGATCAGTTCGGCCTTCACCCATTCGAGTTTCCGGATGAGTTCATAGGTCTCCATGCTTTTGTGCCGGTTTTCCTTCAGGTGGAGCTTGGCCCCTTCCAGGGTAAACCCCCGTTCTTTGACCAGGTGGTAGATCAGTTCGAGGTTTTGAATGTCCCTGGGGGTAAACTTGCGGTTTCCCTTGGCATTTTTCTTGGGTTGCAGCACGTCGAATTCCTTTTCCCAGAACCGGATCAGGGAAGTGTTCACATCGAAGGCCCTGGCGACTTCGCCAATCCCGTAATAGCGCTTTTCCGGAAGGTCTACTTGCATTAATCCAGAGATTGGTTTTCCTGATTGGCGTATTTGAGCATGTTTTCAAATTCTTCGGCCGTAAGGCTGCCGTAGTAGAAGTTGATCGGGTTGATCTTCTCCCCGTCCTTCCAGACCTCGTAATGCAGGTGGGGCGCCTCCGAGCGCCCGGTGCTGCCCACAAAACCGATGAGGTCCCCCCGCTTTACCTTTTGCCCTACTTTTACGTTGTAGCGGCTCAGGTGTGCGTAAATCGTCATATAACCATACCCGTGTTCCAGGCGGATGTGTTTGCCATATCCCGAAGCGTTGTTGTCTGCCCGGGTGATCTTCCCGTCCCCGGTCGCATACACAGGTGTGCCCCTGGGAGCGGTAAAATCCATGCCCCAATGCATTTTTCGAGCTTTGGTAAATGGGTCGGAACGCCATCCGAAGCCGGAGGCCATCCGCGTGAGCTCTTCGTTGTTCACCGGCTGTATGGCCGGGATGGATGCCAGCAATTTCTCCTTTTCGGCGGCCAGCTTTGTGATTTCATCCAGGGATTTTGACTGGATCACCATCTGCTTCTGGATGATTTCCATCCGGCGGGTGGTCTCTATGATCATCTCCGAATTGTTGAACCCCTCGAGGGATTTGTACCGGTTTACCCCTCCGAATCCGGCCCGCCTCTGTTCCTCGGGGATTGGGTTGGCCTCGAAGTAGATCCTGTAGATGTTGTTGTCCCGTTCCTCGATATTGGCCAGGACCTCGTCCATTTGCCGCATTTTGCGGTTGAGGATTTCAAACTGCAGTTCGTAGTTCTTGACTTCCCGCTGAAGGGAGAGCTCTTTGGGGGTATTGAGGACATTTATGTTCAGGAGGAGGAACAGGCCGAGGAAACCGGAAAGGACCGAACCGGCTGCAAAAAGCAGGATGTTCCGGATTTTTTTCGACTTTTTAGGTTCGATTTTCCGGTAGGAAAGGGTGTCCGGGTCGTAATAGTACTTGACCTTAGTCATGAAGGTAAATTATCCTATTTTTGTGCGGTTGTGTCCGCTTCAGACAAATATAGAAATTGTTTGGCACAAATCTTAACTTTAATGAAAGCCCGCATTGCCGATGACTTCCAGTGAAATACGCAGCGAATTTTTAGCATTTTTCAGGGAAAAAGACCACGAGATCGTACCCTCTGCGCCCATGGTGATGAAGGGCGACCCGACCCTGCTGTTCACCAATGCGGGGATGAACCAGTTCAAGGAGTTCTTCCTCGGTGTCAGTACCCCGAAGTACCGCCGTGTGGCCGATACCCAGAAATGCCTTCGGGTGAGTGGAAAGCACAACGACCTGGAGGAGGTGGGCAAGGACACCTACCACCATACCATGTTCGAAATGCTCGGCAACTGGAGTTTCGGTGATTATTTCAAGAAGGAGACCATTACCTGGGCCTGGGAATTCCTCACGGGTGTTTGCGGGATCGACCCGGAGCGGCTCTATGCGACGGTATTTGAAGGGAGTTCGGATGCGGATGCGCTGGACAAGGACCAGGAGGCCTTTGATATCTGGAAGGGATTACTGCCTGAAGACCGGATCCTGATGGGATCCAAGAAGGACAATTTCTGGGAAATGGGGGCTCAGGGTCCCTGTGGCCCCTGCTCGGAAATCCATGTCGACATTCGGTCTGAGGAGGAGCGCCGGCGCATCCCCGGGGCCGACCTTGTCAATAACGACCATCCACAGGTAGTCGAGATCTGGAACCTGGTATTTATGCAGTACAACCGAAAGGCGGGAGGGGAGCTGGAACTGCTTCCGCAACGGCATATCGATACCGGGATGGGCTTTGAGCGCCTCTGTATGGTGCTTCAGGGTGTGCAATCCAATTACGATACGGATTTATTTATCCCCCTGATCCGGGAAATAGAGACCATAACGGCATCCCGGTACGGCAGGGAAGCCCAGGCGGATGTTGCCATCCGGGTGATCGCGGACCACATACGGGCCGTGTCTTTTGCCATTGCGGACGGGCAGTTGCCGGGCAATACCGGGGCCGGCTATGTTATCCGGCGGATCCTCAGGCGCGCCATCCGGTACGGGTTTACCTTTCTCGGGGCCCATGAGCCGTTTATGCACCTGCTCGTGAAAGTACTCGTGCGGCATATGGGCACGGCGTTTCCCGAGCTCGCCGAACAAAGGCAGCTCATCGAGAACGTCGTCCGGGAGGAAGAACAGTCTTTTTTGAAAACCCTGGATCAGGGCCTTGCCCGCCTGGAAGAAATCCTTAAACACTCAGGGGGTAAGACCGTGGACGGGGCGAAGGCCTTTGAATTGTACGACACCTTCGGTTTCCCGATCGACCTCACTTCGCTCATCCTCGGGGAGCGCGGGTACACCCTTGATGAAGCGGGCTTCGAGCGGGCCATGGATGAACAGAAAAAACGTTCCAGGGCCGCCTCGGAGGTATCTATGGAAGACTGGGTGGTCCTGGAAGAAGGCCCTCCCACGGAGTTCCTGGGTTACGATCAGCTAAAGGCCCGGATCCGGCTCCGGAAATACCGTCGGGTGGACACCAAAAAAGACGGGGCCTCTTACCAGCTGGTCTTTGACCGGACGCCTTTCTACCCGGAAGGCGGGGGACAGGTAGGGGATAAGGGCTACCTGGAAGCCCCGAACGGCGACGTGACCTATATTATCGACACAAAAAAGGAAAACAACGAAATCCTCCATCTGGCCAAATCCCTTCCCAGGGACCCGGAGGGAGCCTTTACGGCCCAGGTGGACCAGACACAGCGCTTGCGGACTGCCCGGAACCATACGGCCACCCACCTCTTGCACCAGGCGCTTCGAAGGATCCTCGGGGACCATGTGGAACAGAAGGGGTCAGCGGTGCATTCCAAATACCTCCGGTTTGACTTCTCCCATTTCGGCAAAATGACGGCTGAGGAACTCCGGCAGGTGGAGCAGTTTGTCAATGCGCGCATTCAGGAACAACTCCCCTTTGAAGAACGGCGTGGAATCCCGATGGAACAGGCCAGAGCCGAAGGGGCCATCGCCCTGTTCGGGGAGAAATACGGGGAAAAGGTGCGGACCGTCCGGTTTGGAGAATCGATAGAACTCTGCGGGGGTACCCATGTGGCCAACACGGCTGAGATCTGGCATTTCAAGATTCTGACAGAAGGCGCCATCGCCGCGGGCATCCGCAGGATTGAAGCCATAACCTCCGATGCGGTTCGCGAGTATTTTGCTGCCAATGACAAGGCGCTGGAGCAGATAAGAGCCCTGTTCAAAAACACTGCCGATCCCGTATCGGCTGTTTCCGGCCTGCAGGACGAGAATGCGGAGCTGAAAAAGGAGGTGGAGCGGCTGGTAGCCGAAAAGGCAAAGTATATCGGTGCGGAACTAAAAGGGCAGATCAAAGAGATCGACGGGCTGAAGTTCCTTTCGGCCCGTGTGGACCTGGAACCCGCTGCCATCAAGGACCTGGCCTTTACCCTCGGGTCCGAGTACCACGACCTGTTTTTGCTCCTCGGGTCCGACCGCGGGGGCAAGGCGGTCCTGAGTTGTTATATTTCAAAGGATCTTGTCAAAGAGCGCAACCTGGATGCGGGGCGCATCGTACGGGAACTGGGGAAACACATCCAGGGGGGAGGGGGCGGACAGCCCTTCTTTGCCACTGCAGGGGGAAAGGACCCCTCGGGGATTCCCCGTGCACTGGAATCGGTTACCGAGTTTTTAAAATAGGCCCGGATGAAATGGCGGACAGAAGTTGAAATCCCAAAGGGACCACGCCTGGTCGGGTATGCCGACAGCGCAGTGGTCCTGGGCTCCTGCTTTGCCGGCCACCTTGGGGAAAAACTGGCCTATTACCAGTTCCGCCACCTGGCCAACCCCTTTGGGGTTATTTTTCACCCGGTCCCCATTGAGCGCCTGCTCCGGCGGGCGGCATCGGGCGGCATTTTCGTCCCCGAAGACCTTTTTAGGCACGAGGATCGCTACAGGTCCCTCGAGGTGCATTCACGACTCAGCAGGCGCTCACAGGAGAAAGCCCTCGATGCGATGAACAGGGCCCTGGATTCCACACGTGAAAGCATTTCCGGGGCTTCCCATGTGGTCCTTACCCTGGGCACCGCCTTTGCCTTCAGGCACAAGGAGGAGGGGCGCCTGGTGGCCAACTGCCATAAGCTGCCCGGGGGGTTGTTCGCCCGGGAACTCACCCCGGTCCCCGGGCTGGTGCAGTCCCTTGAGGGCATAGTTTCCCTGATTTTGGGGATGAACAGCCGGAGCCATATCCTCTTCACGGTCTCCCCGGTACGCCACCTCAGGGACGGCCTGGTGGAGAATCAGCGGAGCAAGGCACACCTGCTCGCGGCAACCCACCAGGTTGTCGACGGGAGGCAGGTCCATTATTTCCCCTCCTATGAATTGCTCATGGATGATTTGCGGGACTACCGCTTTTACGACCGGGACCTGGTACACCCCTCGCCCCAGGCTGTTGATTATGTCTGGGAACGGTTTGTGGAGACCTGGGTCGATCCGGCCGCACGGCCCCTGATGGAAAGGGTGGCGGCGGTAAGGAAACAACTGGGGCACCGGAGCATGGACGGGGGGGCACCTGAGGGAATGGCCACCCGGGAAGCCGCCCTGAAAAAGGCAGAAGCACTGGCTTCGGAGTATCCCTTTATGCAATTTGACCTATGAAGCGCATTGTTGCCGGTATTGTGATTTGCCTCGCCCTGATCCTGGTTTACCGATCCTGCCAGTGGCATGAGAACGCGGATTCCGGGGTCCGGTCCGAGTCCGCCCTGATCGCCTCCCAGATCGAACAGGTCTCGAAGCTGGTGGTCACCGAGGGCCACTTTGCGGAGGTCTTCAGTTATGCCGACAGCCGTGAATTGTTCGGTCCCTTCTTTACGGCCGAGAAGCGGGCCCTCGTAGTGGTCAATGCCCGGGTTACGGTGAGCTATGACCTCAGTCAGCTTTCCTATCGGCTCGATTCCCTCAACCGAACCCTCTATATTGAAAAGGTCCCGGAACCCGAGATACGGATCGATCCGGATATCGAGTACTACGACGTCAGCGCGGACTATTTCAACCCGTTTGAAGCCGAGGATTACAACAAGGTGAAATCCCGGGTGATCGCTTCCATTGAAAAAAAAGTGGAGAATTCAACCCTGAGGCGCAATGCCCAAAACCGCCTGCTCAGCGAGCTGGCGGAATTCTATGTGCTTACCCGTTCCCTCGGCTGGACCCTCGTCTACCAGGACCGGACCCTGCAGTCCATGCCGTCCCCTGATTTGCTTGGAAATTAGGCGAGGGAGGCCAGGCTCAGCGGCTGACCATTTCTGAATCGACCAGGGATACCCCCCCGTCGATCAGGTGGCCCACTTCCGGCCGCTGAAGTTTTACCCGTTCCAGGTGTGCCAGGATTTCGGCCGCAAAAGCCTCGTTCTGGTCGGCGCGCGCGAGTTCATAGATTTCCACGGCGAGCAGCCAGTCAGATGGATGTGAGGCCCTGAGTTCCTGGAACACCTTGTTCCTGGATATCGTCCGGTTCGTCCCTTCGCGGAATTCCCGGATCTGCCCGTAGAGCTTCTCGAGCTGTTCGCGTTTGGGGTCCTTCTTCACTTTGATGGTCGTTTCGGAGGGGACATGGCTGATCAGGTCAAAACTGCTCAGGTCGGCAGGCCCGTTGAAGGCAGAGACGATCTTTTCGCCCACTGCCATATGGTATAACCCCTGGGAAGGTTCGAACAGGACCTCATCCCGGTACCGCACCGTGCAGTTCCTGAAGGTGATCAGGATAATCTCCCCCCTGAGGTTCCTGGTGCCCGTGATGATTTCCCCCTGTATCCGGATCCCGCCTTCAAACTCCAGGCCAACCTGTTCCCCCTCGTAGATGTTATAGGCTTTCAGGTCCCTTGGGCTCATATGCTCAATGGCGAGGTTGATCCCTTTGAGCTTGCCTACCGGCGCCCCGAACCCGTCGGGGTGGAAGGCAGTGCTGTGCCCGATCAGTTCTTTTTCCCGGTACGCCAATGCCGTGGGCCCGGTGGTTTTCAGGAAGACGGGTTTGCCCTCAAAGGCGATGGCACGCGTAAACACCCCTGAAATTTGCAGGCCCGTGCTGAGCTCTACCGTCCCGAGTGCCTGGGACGCGATGAGTTTTTCCAGCCCGTCCAGCCCTCCTTTCCTCAGCGCCATGGTGTTGGCAAATTCCTCCAGGACCTGGCTCAGGTAGGCAAAGTCGGGGGTCACAAAGAGTTGGGGCTGGGGTTTGGTGATATCAAAAGCGGTATGCGCGGCTTCGATGGAATAGGGGATCTTGGCAACCTTGTCTGTCATGCACCAGCTGCTTTCCCCTATGGAGGAGAGCAGGCCGGCCCCATAGATTTTCGGGGCTTCCGGGGTGCCAATCAGGCCGTATTCCACGGTCCACCAGTGGAGGTTCCGGATCAGGGCCATTTCGCTCGGAGGCCCCATGTTTTCCTGAAGCCGGTCGATGCGCTGTTCGGCTTCCTGGATGGCTTCTTCCGGGGTGCCCGGGGCTTCTTTTATGATCGAGAGGTGGCGCACGGCCTCATAGAGCTCGTAATCCCGGGCGCTTGAAATGGCTTTGCAGCCTATTTCCCCGAAGCGCCTGAGGTATTCGGCATACTCCGGGTTGGCGATAATGGGGGCATGCCCGGCCCCCTCGTGTATGATATCCGGGGCCGGCGTATATTCAATATGGTCCAGTTGCCGGATGTCCGATGCGATCACCAGCACGTTGTAGGCCTGGAACTCCATAAAAGCTGCAGGGGGGATAAATCCGTCCACCGCCACCGCGGCCCACCCGATTTCCTTCAGGATGCGGTTCATCCCGTACATATTGGGGATGTGTTCCACGGAGATGCCGGTTTTCTCAAGGCCCGAGAGGTAGGACCCGTGGGCCACCCGGCTGAGGTAATCCACGTTCTTGCGCATCACGTACCTCCAGACCGCCTGGTCCACGGGGGAGTACGCTTCGTAATCCTGCGGTTTGATGTATTGCCTCAGATGGGTGGGCAGCCGGTCGAGGATCGGATTGCTTTCGTACGTCATAATTCGCGTTTTGGAGTGATCTAAAGATACGAATTCGCCGGCAGAATGACCCGCCCAAGAAAGGAAAACCCCGCCCGGGGCGGGGTTGGTATTTTCAAATGGACACCTATCGGGAGGCGACCATTTCAGGGGGGTAGGCCTCCATGATCCTGGATACAAATTCCCGGATCCTGGCTTCCTTTTTGTCGATGTCACTGGTATTTCCAAGTGTCCCCTGTCCGCGTCCCTGCCAGATCAGTTCCTTCTTGGCGGTATCAATAAGGTCGATGTACAGGGCGCCCTCGGTAGAGGTGCTTACGCTGGGCCCCCAGGCGCCGCCCCAACCGGGGCCCCAGCCCCAGCCCCAACCGGGACCCCAGCCCCAACCCCAACCGGGACCCCAGCCCCAGCCGACGTTGTTATACACATCCACCCGCTCTTTTTCGGTCGTAAAGATGCTCACCAACAAATCCGGGTTTTCAGACTTTACAAACCCCTTTCGCGCCATTTCATCTTCGATGGCCCTGAGGATCCTGCGCTTGTCGAGATCGGAGATCTGGGCCCGGTCGATGCCCGTTTTGTAAAAGGCATAGGTCTTGTAATTGGAAAAGGTGGCGCTGCGGTCATAGTCCGTCAGCACGTCGACGGAGGAGCAGCTAAAAAGCAGAAGCCCAAGGGGCAACATCAGCAGCAAGGGTCTCAGCAAGGCTTTCATGGCATATCGGATTAGTGTTACTAAGTTAGTCTAAAATGATCAAAATCCATGCCGAAATCCCTATGTGCGGCGTCTTTGAGTTTTGGGGTCAAAACCATAGGGGCAATGCCTGCAGCCGCTCTCACAACAGTACCCCCGCTTTAAAAGGTACCTGGCCGTAAAGACCCGGTACCCTTCCGGGGTCCAGTAATAGTCTCCTTCTTCCAGTGGGATGCGCTCCGCCATGACTTGTGATCTTCAGCTGTTAAAAGCAGTTACAAAAATACGCCAATCGCGCAAAAGGGAGGCCTTCCTTCCCCGCGGACCGGCTGTTTATCGCTTATCCCATTCCCCTTGCCGAATTCGCGATGGAATAAGCAATATATTTGCAGGGTGACGTTTTACTGCAGATGATCCTGGTATTCAGATATTTTTTCTATCGCAGCTACGTGGGGCTGGGGCTGTGGCCCTTCATCATCCTGAGGAACAAATCCCTGAAGGAGGACAAGGCACTGATCAACCACGAACGCATTCACCTGCGTCAGCAGGCGGAGCTTTTTCTCATCTTTTTTTACCTGCTCTACCTCGCCGAGTGGCTCTTAAAAAGCCTTTATTACCTGGATTTCTACCAGGCCTATCGCAACATCAGCTTTGAGCGGGAGGCCTACCTGCATGAAAAAAACCTTTGCTACCTGCGGGAGCGAAAACCCTACCAGGCCCTGAGGTACCTCTTTGTAAACCCTCTGGATCGCTGAGGTGGAAGCTGAGGTCACCGGGGTAAAGCTTCCCGTCCTGGAAAAATACGGGGTCACCCTGTCCTTTAAAAGGGAAGACCTCCTTTTTCCCCACCTCTCGGGCAATAAGTACAGGAAGTTGAAATACAACCTCCGCGCGGCTGCCGCCCGGGGCCATAAAACGCTGATCACCTTCGGGGGTGCCTATTCCAACCACCTGCATGCCACGGCCGCTGCCGGGAAGGAGTTCGGCTTCCGCACCATTGGTTTTGTGCGGGGCGAAGAGCTACGGGGAGGGCCGCTTAACCCCACGCTTTCTGAGGCAAAACGGTGGGGGATGCAGCTCGAATTCCTCAGCAGGGCAGACTACCGAAACAAGTCCAACCCCGAATTCCTGCAATCCCTGCTTGTGGATTTCGGGCCGGCCTACCTGTTGCCCGAAGGGGGTACCAATGACCTTGCGGTTGCAGGGTGTTCGGAAATCCTGGGCCCCTCCGACAGGGAGGCAACCCATATATGCTGCCCTGTGGGAACAGGGGGGACGCTCGCAGGGATCATCCGGTCTGCGGGTCCCCGCCAGCGCGTCCTGGGGTATCCCGCCCTCAAGGCCCCCGAATTCAAAATGGAACAGGCATCCCTTATCCCTGGTGCAAACTGGGGCCTAATAACCGATTATCACTTCGGGGGCTATGGCAAAATAAATGCCGAACTGGTCAGTTTTATAAATGATTTCAAAGCCCGTACCGGGATCCCGCTCGACCCCGTTTACACCGGCAAAATGGCCTTTGGGATCCTTGCGGACATCCGTCTCGGCCGGCTGCCTGCGGGGTCCCGGGTCCTTGCGATCCATACCGGGGGATTGCAGGGAATTAAGGGGATGAATATGCGATTGAAGAAAAAGAACTTACCTTTGCTGCATCTATGAAACGGAATTTTTGGATAGCAGGCCTCGCCTTGCTGGTACTTTCCGGCTGTATTTCCAAGAAAAAAACCACCTATGCCCGCAAATCGGGAAAGGGGGAAGAAACGGCAACCCGTGCCGGCGGGAAATCGGCAGATCCGGCCGCACCGGAAAAGGAGGCCTTTGTTTTTATCGCTGTGGCCTCCCCCGAGGAGTATATCGAGACCTTTGCCCCTGTCGCACAGGCTGAAATGAAGGAATACGGCATCCCTGCGAGCATAAAACTGGCCCAGGGACTGCTTGAAAGCGGGTTTGGAAAGGGGGCGCTGGCGCAGAAGACCAACAACCATTTTGGCATCAAATGCCATGTGGGCTGGGAGGGCGATTACGAACGGCACGACGATGATGAAAGGGACGAGTGCTTCAGAAAGTACTACCACCCCATGCAGTCCTACAGGGACCACAGCCTGTTTCTCACGACGCGTTCCAGGTACGCCGCCCTGTTCGAGCTGCCCCAGGACAATTACAAGGCATGGGCGCGGGGCCTCAAAAAGGCGGGGTACGCCACAGACAGGCATTATCCCGATAAACTGATCGAACTCATTGAGCGGTACGACCTGCAAAAGTATGATGCCCAGGTCCTCGGCAAGCGGTACACCGCCCGCAGTGATGAACCCAGGGACGGGTTGAACGCCTACCAGGTTCAAAAAGGGGATACACTCTATGCCATTTCCAGGCGGCACAGGGTGTCTGTGGAAGAGCTCATGCGCCTGAACGGGCTAAAGTCCAATGAGATTTCAGTAGGCCAGGTCCTGAAAGTCCCATCCGAAAAAGTAAAGTAATACTATGCGATATGAACGAAGCAGCGCGTTGTTTCGCGCTGCCTGTAATGTGCTGCCCGGGGGGGTGAATTCCCCGGTTCGGGCTTTCAAGGCGGTAGGGGGAACCCCTGTATTCGTAAAGGAAGCCAAAGGGGCTTATTTTATCGACGAGGATGGGAATCGCTATGTGGATTTTATAGCCTCCTGGGGCCCGCTGTTGTTCGGGCATGCCTTTGAACCGGTTATGGAAGCCGTAATTGCCCGTACCCGAAAAGGGACTTCCTTTGGGATGCCTACGGCCCTGGAGACCGAACTGGCCGAAAAAGTGGTCTCCATGGTGCCAAACGTTGAAAAAGTCCGCTTTGTAAACAGCGGCACGGAGGCGTGCATGAGCGCCGTGCGCCTGGCCAGGGGCTACACCGGGCGGGATAAGATCATAAAATTTGCCGGCTGCTACCACGGACATGCAGATGCCTTTCTGATACAGGCCGGGAGCGGGGCGGTTACCTTCGGGAGCCCGAACAGCCCGGGGGTTACCCCGGGAACG
>CAZUZE010000044.1:0-12919 GCA_964624565.1 uncultured Robiginitalea sp. | reverse complement strand
TTTATAGGTGGCCATCAGGGCATCCGAGATCCGGTATTTCCCATAGTGCCCGTCTATTTCGGCCAGGGTTTTCATAAAACGAGACCGGTACCAGGCGATGCCCAGGCGCGCCTCCTCGGGCTGGGGCACATCGGCCACTTCCCAGCCTTTGACCAGGCGGAAGGCGTTCCAGACCTTGTTTGCAAAATTCATCCCCTGCTGGCACAGGCCCTCTTCAAACAGCAGGTCATTCCCTGCGGGGGCGCTTAAAAGAAGGCCCACCCGTACCCCGTCTGCCCCGTAGCGGGCGATCAGGTCCAGGGCATCGGGGGAATTCCCAAGTGATTTGGACATTTTGCGCCGCTGCTTGTCGCGTACCAACCCGGTGAGGTAAACCGTGCTGAAGGGTTTTTCCCCCCTGAAATGATAGCCGGCCATGATCATCCGGGCGACCCAGAAGAAGAGGATATCCGGGGCCGTGACCAGGTCGCTGGTGGGGTAATAATAGGATACCTCCCTGTTCTTAGGCTCCAGGATGCCCCCGAAAACGCTGATGGGCCAGAGCCAGGAGGAAAACCAGGTGTCGAGCACGTCCTCGTCCTGCCTGAGATCGCCAGCTTCCAAACCGGGCTTGCCGGACTTGGACCTCGCCAATCCCAGGGCCTCCTCTGGTGTGGCTGCCACGACAAAGTCATCCGTTCCCGGGCCGTAGTAGTACGCCGGGATGCGCTGGCCCCACCACAACTGCCTCGAGATATTCCAGTCCCGGATGTTCTCCATCCAGTGGCGATAGGTATTCTCAAATTTTGACGGCACCAGGCTGACGTCGCCGCTTTCGAGCACAGCGGCCAGGGCCGGTGCGGCCATCTCCTGCATCTTCAGGAACCACTGGTCCGAGAGCCTGGGCTCAATGACGGCCCCCGTGCGCTCGGAGGTCCCCACCTTGTTGGTATAATCCTCCTTCTTTACCAAATACCCACTGGCCTCGAGCTCCCTGACGATGGCCTTGCGGGCTTCGAAGCGATCCATCCCCTGGTAGTGCAGTCCGTTTTCATTCAGGGTGGCATCCGGATTGAAGATGTCGACGATTTCCAGGTTGTGCTCCTGTCCGATCCGGTAATCGTTTTCGTCATGGGCCGGGGTGATTTTCAGGCAGCCGGTCCCAAATTCCATGGTGACATAGGGATCCTGAATTACGGGCACCACCCGGTCGCATATGGGTACGCGTACGTTTTTGCCCTTCAGGTGGGTATAGCGGGCATCCTCCGGATTCACGCAGACGGCCGTATCCCCCAGCAGGGTTTCGGGACGGGTGGTGGCGATGACCACTTTCTCCTCCGAACCCTCCACCGGGTAGGCGATATGGTAGAGGAAGCCCTGCCGCTCTTCATAGATCACTTCTTCATCCGAAAGCGTGGTCCTGGCCTGGGGGTCCCAGTTGACCATCCGGAAGCCCCGGTAGATCAGGCCTTCCCGGTAAAGATCGACAAACACGGAAATCACCGAGGCCTCCATATCGGGATCCATCGTGAAGCGGGTCCGCTTCCAGTCACAGGAACACCCGAGTTTTTTAAGCTGCTCCAGGATAACACCCCCGTACTCCCGGGTCCATTCCCAGGCGTGTTCCAGGAACGCTTCCCGGGTCAGGGAGTCTTTGGGGATTCCCTCCTCCTTCAACTTGGCGACGACTTTGGCCTCCGTGGCAATCGAAGCGTGGTCGGTACCGGGTACCCAACAGGCATTTCGCCCCTGCATCCGCGCCCGGCGGATCAGCACGTCCTGCAGGGTATTGTTCAGCATATGCCCCATATGCAGCACCCCCGTGACATTGGGCGGGGGGATTACGATGGTGTAGGGCTCCCGATCGTCCGGTTCGGAATAGAAGTACCCGTGCTGCATCCAGTAGGAATACCATTGCTTTTCAACGCGGTTGGGTTCGTATTTTGAAGGGATTTCCATGTTTTGGTACGATTTTTGGAACCAGGATGAGGCCCGGGGTGCAAAGATGTTAAAAACCTCCGGGACCCCCAATAGGAGGGGACAGGATTATACGAAACAAAAATAAGTAACGTTACTAGATAACAAAAGAATTTTGGATGTTGGGGCCACTTTGGCTACATTTGAAGTTCACCCAAATTCAAAGACTATGAAAAATCTTGCAATTCTGCTCTTTATCGGCCTGATGACCCTGGGGGTAAACGCCCAGGAAAAAGTCGCCAAAATCGAGTTTAAAACCGATACGGTGGATTATGGCGAAATTGAAAAAGGAAGTGACGGGGTACGTGTTTTCGAATTCACGAATACCGGGAATGCACCCCTTATCATCAGCAAGGTGAGTTCCAGCTGCGGCTGTACCATTCCAAAGAAGCCTGAAGGGCCGATCATGCCTGGTGAGACCGGGGAGATACAGGTCAAATACGACACGAACCGTCCGGGTCCGATCCGAAAGGCCATCACGGTCTTATCCAATGCGGATACCCCTACGACCATCCTCAAAATCAAAGGAAACGTCAAGGAGGCCATAGACGGGAAATAGTTTTCGGTGCAAGCCGGATAAGTACAGATCCCTGCGTGAGACACGCGGGGATTTTTTATTCAAAGAGTTCCTTCAGGACAAAGGAAAACACCAGATCCTGGTTGTAGCGCTCGATCAGCAGGCGGACGGGTTTGCCCTTTTTGTAGTTGATCATCTCCATGACCTCCTGCAATTTGTAGCGGTGGACGGGTTTGCCGTTTACCGCGAGGATCACATCCCCTTCCCGGAGCCCAACCTCCTCTGCGGGGCTTCCCGCCCGGATGGCGGAAACCACGATCTCGGGTACCAGGCTCAGCCGGGTCTGGGAACCCACCATGATCTGGACACTGCTGAAGGTATTGTCATCGCTCTGTACAAACCCGTTGGAGTCGGCAATGCGCTCGGCGATATACCGGATCCCCGCGTGCTCCAGCTCGATGCCTGCAAGGTTGAACTGAAAGGGTTTATTGAAGAGTGCATTCTTTGAAAGGGTGATCTCCCGGCCCGGGTAATCCACGATCATATTGAAGCGCTTGAGGAGCTCCCCCCCGGCACTGCCGTTGCGGTCGCCCATATCCGACGCCAGCCTGAAAGACTCCATATGGGGGAAGGCCGCCTTGGCATCGCGAAGGACAAAATCCCCGATACAAACCTGGCTGATTTTGGTCCGTTTCCCGTAGATCGTGCCGCTCAGGCCCTTCCCGAGATAGTCCTCGTAATACTTCTCAGGGACCGTCAGCCCTTTGTCCGGGTCGGGGAAAAGCCAGAGGGCATCGCTGCTTCCCGTGTCCATAAGGAGCTTCACGGGGATTCCACGCTGGTCGCCGATGTCCACCCTACCCTGAAGGAACGCCTTGTTCTCATGCAGGGTGAGGGGAAGGGTCACCTCATCCTTCCCTTTTTTCCGGTCGAAAGTGTCTGGCTTATGGAACCTCAGAAACTTCCTGTTGTAATTGATCTCGACCACGTAATCCCGGAAGAGGTCATACCCGATAATGCCGTGGACCGGCACCCCGAGGCTGGAGGAAAAATTCATCTCCCTGTCCAAGACCACGTAGAGTTCCTGGTTGAGGTTTTTGAGGGAATTGATCATGAAGGTATTTCCCATTGATCGGAGGGCATCTACAGGCTCCCCGGTACCCAGCCCCCTGATGGTGATTCTGGAAACTTCCCTCAATTCAACCGAATCGAGGTTGGAAAGGTTGAACAGGATGGGTTTGCTTACCCCGGAATCCAGGATAAAGTTCAGGGAGACCCCGTTGACCTCCATCGGGACCACCATCAGGTTATTGATGAGCTGAAAGCGGATCCGGTCCGTGCGCTCCTTGCCGCCGGTAAGCAAATACTGCTGCGCCCCGGCCCTGCCGGCAAGCAGGAACAAAACCGCGAAAACCCAGAACCTGTATCGCCCTAAAAACCTCATAACTAGATTCCTGTATGCATAAGGTAGGAAAAATATCGACACCCCCGCGGGCTTTTAACATTCCCTTCACCCGCCCGAGCCTGCCGAAAGGCGGCATTTCGGCCCACGAGGGAGGTCGTTTGCACAATAATTTGTGTTGCCTACTCCAAAGGGATTTCTCATTTTTGCCGTATAACGTCCTTTGCTTATGCCTGCTTTATCCAAAAAAGGCCTCGCCATGCCGGCCTCCCCAATCCGCAAGCTCGTCCCGTTTGCCGAAGCGGCCAAAAAAAGGGGGGTAGAGGTCATACACCTCAATATCGGACAGCCCGACATCAAAACACCCCGCGGGGCCCTGGAAGCCGTCCAAAAGGCACCTATCGAGGTGCTGGAATACA
Organism: uncultured Robiginitalea sp.; assembly: GCA_964624565.1. Lineage (GTDB taxonomy): Bacteria > Bacteroidota > Bacteroidia > Flavobacteriales > Flavobacteriaceae > Robiginitalea. Next base: position 8,625 of record CAZUZE010000044.1, on the reverse strand, counting down.
GCCGGAGCGAGGGAAATGAGAGCTACCGTGTAAAGCTTGCGCGCTACTACAAACGGCACGGCATAGACATTACCCCCGAACAGCTCCTGATTACCACCGGGGGTTCTGAAGCCCTGTCATTCGTGATGGGGTGCATCGCCGACCCGGGGGATGAAATCATTATTCCCGAGCCTTTTTACGCCAACTACAACGGGTTTTCGGTGGCCAACGGGATTGAGGTGGTCCCGCTCGCTTCCGATATCTCGGATAATTTCGCGCTCCCCCCGGTTGCCTCCTTTGAGGACTACATCACCCCCAGGACGCGCGCCATCCTGCTGTGCAATCCCGGAAACCCTACGGGGTACCTCTATACAAAAGAGGAAGTGCAGAAACTGGCCGAACTGGTTCGCAGGCATGACCTGTTCCTCATTGCAGATGAAGTGTACCGGGAATTCGCCTATGACGGCAAAAAACACTATTCCATACTGCAGGAACCCGGTCTTGAGGCGAACGCGGTGGTGGTGGACTCCGTATCGAAACGCTATAGCATGTGCGGGGCGCGCATCGGCTGCATTGTCACCCGGAACAAGGCACTGATGGATGTTTGCCTGAAGTTTGCCCAGGCCCGCCTCTCACCCCCTACCCTGGCCCAAATTGCAGCTGAGGCCGCCCTGGACACGCCGGATTCCTACTTCGAGGAGGTCATTGCCGAATATACGGCCCGGCGCGACCTATTGCTCGAGGAACTTTCAAAAATCAAGGGGATCCGAATTGCCCGGCCCCAGGGGGCATTCTATTGCATGGTCGAATTGCCCGTGGCGGATGCGGATCATTTTGCCCAATGGCTGCTCGAGGAATTCCAGTGGGAGGGCGCCACCGTGATGGTGGCCCCGGCAGCCGGCTTTTACGCCACCCCGGGCCTGGGGACCCGCGAGGTGCGCATCGCCTATGTCCTGGAACAGGACCAACTGAGGAAGGCCGTAAGGGTCCTGGCAAAGGCGCTCGAAAACTATCCCGGATGATGCATATCCGCAAAAACGTTTCCCTGAAACCCTACAACACCTTTGGCATTGACCTTCCGGCTGCGGAGTTCGTGGAGATTGATTCGATAGGGACGCTGCGGAATATCCTCAAAAGCAGCAGGGGGAAAGAGCTGTTTATCCTCAGCGGGGGCAGTAACCTCCTGCTCACAGAACCCCTTGAGGCCCTGGTGCTCTACATCAACATCCCCGGAAAGGAAATACTATGGGAAGAGGGTCAGACTGTCGTAATACGGGCCGTGGCCGGGGAGACCTGGCATGAACTGGTGCTCTGGAGCCTGGAAATGGGCCTGGGGGGGATCGAAAACCTCGCCCTGATCCCGGGGAAGTGCGGCACCGCCCCCATTCAAAATATCGGGGCCTACGGGGTCGAGCTCAAGGATGTCTTCCACGCCTGCGAAGCCCTGGAGGTCGCCACCGGGGCCCTGCACCAGTTTTCGGCAGCAGACTGTGCGTTCGGCTACAGGGATTCCTTTTTCAAACAGGAGGGCAGGGGAAAATACATCATTACTTCCATAGAACTCAAACTCACCCGGGAGGATCACAGGCTTTCCACGGGGTATGGGGCTATAAAAGGGGAACTGGACCGCCGCGGGATTACGGATCCCACCCCCGCGGACGTGGCCCGGGCAGTGATCGCCATCCGACAGAGCAAACTCCCGGATCCCAGGGTCCTGGGCAACAGCGGGTCCTTTTTCAAAAACCCGGTCATCAGCGCGGGGCAGTACGAGGCGCTGAAAGCCCGGTTTCCGGAGCTGCCCGGATATCCACAGGCAGGGGATCAGGTTAAGGTTCCCGCCGGATGGCTGATCGAAAAATCCGGGTTCAAGGGGTTTCGGGACGGGGATGCCGGCGTGCACGAGAAACAGGCGCTTGTCCTGGTCAATTACGGGACGGCAAGCGGGGCGGAGATCCTCGGACTCTCGCGGCGCATACAGGAACGCATACAGGAAACCTTCGGGATTGGGCTGATCCCGGAAGTCAATATCATCTGAATGCCCTCGATCTTTCAACCTGCCTTTCCAACCTGTTTCCGGATTCGGGCATGCAATCCTAAAGATCAGGTTTATTACCCCTGCGTGTAGGAATTTTCACCAGGTCCTTGAAAACAAGGGCGGCCAAAGTAACAATCTAATCTTTATCTTAGCGTTTATCTATTCACAAAAGGAGGAGGGTTCACAGGGCGATTCCCTCTGTTTTTAAGCGACCTTCCGGATACATGAGCACCCTTCTCGAAAAACATATCGTCGAATTGCTCAAAGAGAGCAATGACAAGGCGATTTCCCTGCTCTACGAGCACTATGGGGATACGCTTTACGGGGTTGCTTTCAAGGTGGTCCGCAACGAGGAACTCGCCCAGGACGTGGTGCAGGAGAGTTTTGTTAAAATTTGGAACAAATCCCATACCTATGACCCGTCAAAAGCCAAACTCTTTACGTGGCTCTTCCGCATTACCCGGAACACCGCCATCGACAAAATAAGGAGCCTGGGCAATAAGTCGGAGAAGGAAATCCAAATGGATGTTTCAGACGTATATAGTGTAGGTACGGAGGAAATCCAGCCCGAGCTGATGGACATGCGCAAGCAGCTTGAGAAGATTGACCCCAAATACCAGATTGTGCTGGAAGCCCTCTTTTTTGAAGGCATGACACAGCAGGAGGCCAGTGAGGAACTCGACATTCCCCTGGGGACCGTAAAGTCGAGATTGAAAATCGGCCTGAGGGAACTCAAAAAGATTTACGGTGCAGCCTCCTTAGTATTGTTTTATTTATCGCAGTTGTTATGAAAGAAAAAGTTCGACATTTCCTGGAATCCGATCTGCTGGAGAAATACCTGCTCGGACATACCACACCTGAAGAGACAAACCAGGTGGAGCGTTACATCGCCATGTACCCGGAGGTACGCGAGACCTACAGGGAGCTTGAGGACAACCTCGAGGCCTTTGCCCGCCTCTATTCCCGGAAGTCCCCTGAGGGGCTCAGGGACCGGATCCTCAGCAGCATCCGCAATCAGCGCGCCGGTTCCAGGCGGTTCATCCGGTTTGCCGTGGCAGCCAGTATCGCTACCCTGCTCATGGCGGCCTCCTCTCTGTTTTTCTGGAATGAGAACCAGAGCCTGCAGGAGGAAAACGCAATGGTCAGCAATCAAATCCGGGTCCTGGAGGCCGAGATGAAAGAACAGCTCGAAGACGTCCGCAACCAGTTCATCGTCCTGAACAACCCCCAAACCAGAAAGTACATGGTCAACGGGAACAAAAAGGCGCGGGAGCTGAAAGCGATTGCCTATGTGAACCCGATCAAAAAACTGTCCTACATCAATGTGCGGAACCTGCCGCAGCTCCCCGAGGACCAGTGTTACCAGATGTGGGCGGAGGTCAACGGGTCCATGGTCAACCTGGGGATCCTCAGGGAGATCGAGGACCAGGACAAACTCCTGGCCCTCCCCTACGGCGAAAAGGCGATCGGCTACATCACCATTGAGCCCAGGGGCGGCAACACAGCCCCTTCGGTTCAGAACATCGTGGCCAACATATCTTATTGATCAGATGACCAACTGATCGGAAAGGCCCCTGAATACAGGGGCTTTTTTTTGTATCTTTGCTGAAAATTTGCCCGATGAAACTCATTTTGCTCACCATTGGATTGCTCGGTCTGGCCTTCGCGGGCATTACCATTAAGATCTGGTCCAAAAAGGACGGTAAATTTGCAGGTACCTGTGCCAGTCAGAGCCCTTTTCTGAACCGCGACGGGGAAGCCTGCGGGATGTGCGGCAAACTCCCCTCAGAACAGGACTGCAAAAGGGAAATTGAGGCCTGAGCCGGGGGATCGCCCCGGGATTATTCTCCACCTATTGAATACGCGGCAATTGCCCCAGGAAGAAGACAACATCGCGGAAACTATTGCCAGGGCCCGAAATGGCGACCAGAAGGCGTTCAGCCAGTTGCTCGACCGGTTTTGGCCGGAGGTCTATGGTTTCCAGCTCAAACGGACCCAAAACGAAAACGACGCGGAGGATATTTCCATCCAGACCTTCTCCAGGGCCTTCGACAAACTTCAGACCTACAACGAGAAGTACACCTTTGGCACCTGGCTGATCACCATTTCGAAAAACCTGCATGTCGACCTGCTGAGAAAACAGAAGCGAAACGTGCTGGAGCACCGGGAGAACCACTCGGGAGAAGCGATGAAAAGGGTCCTGGATGAAAGCCCGAGTGCCGAAGACCAGCTGATCACCGACCAAAACCTGAAAACCCTCCTTGAAAATATCCGGAAACTCAAACCGGCCTACAGGGAGGTGATCGAATTGCGGTATTTCCGGGAATTGAGCTATGCAGAAATCGCCGAAACCCTGAATGAACCCCTCAGCAATGTGAAGATCAAGCTCCTGAGGGCAAAAAAGCTCCTGTCCACCCTGATTTCCCAGGGCGGGAAAAACAGGTAGGGTCCCTTAAGCTCCCGTGTCCCCCCTCCTGCTCCGTTGACAAGCTTTTTTTGTTTGTATATTTGCTGAAAAGCGAGCTATGAACACGACAACCCTGGATCCGGTTACCCCCCCAAAAGGCAAACCCAAGTGGCTGCGGGTAAAACTGCCAACCGGCAAGAAATATACCCAGCTGAGGGGCCTGGTGGACACCTATAACCTGCATACCATCTGTACTTCGGGAAGCTGCCCGAATATGGGGGAGTGCTGGGGCGAAGGCACCGCCACCTTCATGATCCTCGGGAACGTCTGCACCCGATCCTGCGGTTTCTGCGGGGTCAAGACCGGGCGGCCCGAAGAGGTGGACTGGGCAGAGCCCGAAAAAGTGGCCCGCTCCATCAAAATCATGGGCATCAGGCACGCCGTGGTCACCTCTGTGGACCGGGACGACCTCAAGGACATGGGGTCCATCCTCTGGGCTGAAACCGTCAAGGCCATCCGCAGGATGAATCCAGAAACCACCCTGGAGACCCTCATCCCTGATTTTCAGGGCCTGGAAAGGCACCTGGACCGCATCCTGGAGGTTGCCCCCGAGGTGATCTCCCACAATATGGAAACGGTGCGCCGGCTGACGCGGGAAGTGCGCATACAGGCGAAATACGACCGGAGCCTGGGAGTCCTTCGCTACCTGAAGGAGCAGGGCGCCCGCAGGACAAAGTCCGGAATCATGCTGGGACTGGGGGAGACACAGGAAGAAGTGATCCAAACCCTCAGGGACCTGCGCAGTGCCAACGTCGACATCGTGACCATCGGCCAGTACCTGCAACCCTCCAAAAAACACCTTCCGGTAAAACGTTTCGTCACCCCTGAGGAGTTTGACAGGTACCGGGAACTCGGCCTGGAAATGGGCTTTCGCCATGTCGAGAGCGGGGCTCTGGTGCGCTCTTCCTACAAGGCGCATAAACATATCGACTAGGGCGGGCTACCCTGCCCGGGGATCAAAAAAACATGAAAAAAACGACTCTGGGGATTAACGGATTCGGGCGTATAGGGCGTACCCTGTTCCGGCTGCTGCAGGATGAACCCTCGATTCACGTGGGCGCCATAAACGATGTGGCGGATACCGCAACGCTGGCCCACCTGCTTCGCTATGACAGCATCCACGGGGTCTTTCCCCATAAAGTCCGCAGCGAAGGCGATTTCATCCACACTTCCAAAGGGAAGGCCCGGATCACCCATAGCCACGAACCTGCCGGGATACCCTGGAGGGAACTGGGCGTCGACCTGGTCGTCGAAGCTACCGGAAAATTCAAGACTCGGGACCTGCTTGAGACCCACCTCCGCGCCGGGGCACCCAAGGTGATGCTCACAGCCCCTCCGGCCGACGAACAGGTACCCATGATCGTCTATGGCATCAACCAGGAGACCCTTCGCAGGGATGACCTCGTTTTCAGCAACGCCTCCTGTACGACCCACAACGCGGCCCCGATGATCCAGATCCTCGACGGGCTATGCGGCATTGAACAGGCTTACATCACCACGGTGCACTCCTACACCTCGGACCAGAGCCTGCACGACCGTCCCCACGTGGATTTAAGAAGGGCCCGGGCGGCAGGCCAGTCCATTGTGCCCACCACAACAGGTGCTGCCAAGGCGCTGACCCGCATATTTCCGCATCTTTCCAAGGCCATCGGGGGATGTGGCATCCGGGTGCCCGTCCCGAACGGCTCGCTTACGGATATCACGGCAAATGTGGTGAAACCCACTAGCATTGAGGAAATTAATGCTACTTTTAAGGCCTTTTCTGAAGGAAAACTCAAAAAAGTGCTGCAGTACACCGAAGATCCGATCGTTTCCGTCGATATTAACAATAGTTGCTTCTCCTGCACGTTTGATTCCCAAATGACCTCAGTCATTGGGACGATGGTTAAGGTCATCGGGTGGTACGACAATGAGACCGGATACAGCAGCCGCATTATCGATACCGTAAAGTGGATGGCTGAAAAGGACTATCTGTGAGATTTTGTATTCCATATCGATTCATGCTATTCTGGGCCCTGGTTTTCTTCTGGCCCAAAGGGACCCTTTTGGCCCAGGAGGACCTGATGGCGGATCCGGAATTCACCACCCTGATGTCCGAAGTGCGGTCCTACCGGAACCAGGATAAAATGGCAGAGGCGCTGGCAGCACTGGAAAAGGCCTCCAAACACGCGGAATCCAAGGAGGATACCAAAGAGGTGATCAATTGTATCTTTATGTTTGCCGAGCTCTACATGGACCTGGGCAGGCTCGATGAAGCGGATTTCTACCACGACCGGATCAACGAGCTCCTGGAGACGACCGAATACTTCTATGGCGATGCGGCAAGTTACTACATATCCGCGCGGAGGGAATACCAGGCGGGCAACATCTGGATTGCCCTGGACAGGCTTAAAGACGCGAGGATTCGCAGCAATGACAGGAACCTTTTAAACAGGATTACCCTGCTGGAAGGCCAGATCTACCGGGACATCCCCAATAAACTGGACGTGAGCGTCACCCTGTTCAACGCCCTCCGTGAGAATTCGGATCCCTTCGAAAAGGACTATCTCAGGGCCCGGGCGTTCCTGGCCCTGGCTGAAATCTACTCAGGGAAGGGCGAAAACGAGGTTGCCATCAGCAATGGGGAAAGCGCCCTTGAACTGGCCCGCAGCAATGGGTTTGCACTTGTCCTTTCCAGGGCCAACAGGCTCCTGGTGGATCTGTACCAGGAAACCGGGAAGTATGAAATGGCCATTCCAGCCGTGCTGGAACTGCTGGCACTCCGGGATTCCGTTTATTCGGTCGAAAGGGATTCGATCAGAAACAGGCGCTTTAATGAACTGCTGAACAAAAACCTGCTCGATCAGGTGGACCGGCAGCAGGCCGAAATTGCCGAATTGAGCGAATCGGCAAACCGGTCGGAAATATCCCTTATCCTCACCTCGGCCTTTCTGACCATCATCTCCCTGCTGGCGGTTTCCCTGTACCGGAACAACCAGATCAAGCTCAAGACCAATGACCTGCTGCAGACCAAAAACAGGGAATTACAGCTCGCCCGGGACGCGGCCGTACAGGCGATGGAAGCAAAAACAAACTTCCTTTCCACCGTGAGCCATGAGCTGCGGACACCCCTCTATGCCGTAACCGGCCTGACCCACCTCCTGCTGGAGGAAAAACCCAGAAAGAACCAGCTGGAACACCTGAAATCGCTCAAGTTTTCGGGGGATTACCTGCTGAACTTTATCAATGACATACTGCAGATCAATAAGATCGATGCGGAAAAACTGGCCCCGCTCGAAGTGGACTGCAACCTGCACAAAGTGCTCACAGAGGTCATCAACGGGCTACAGCAATCTGCCAAGGAACAGAACGATAAGCTCATACTCGATTACGACTCCCAGATCCCTTCCCACCTGCTGAGCGACCCTGTGAAGCTCTCCCAGATCTTTATGAACCTGGTCGGCAATGCCCTGAAGTTTACCAAGGACGGGGAAGTGGTGATTATCGCAAGGCTGCTCAAAAGGGAAGGGGAATACGCCCATGTGTATTTTGAAGTCCGCGATACCGGGATCGGGATCGAGAAGGACCGGCAGGCGGATATTTTTGACAGCTTCGAACAGGGGTCCATTCAGATCAACCGGGAATACGGGGGCACCGGGCTGGGCCTGACGATTGTGAAAAGCCTCCTCGGCCTTTTCGAAAGCACCATTTACCTGGAAAGTGAGCTCGGGAAGGGGAGCACCTTTTATTTCGAGCTTAAAATGAAGTGCAAGGACCTGCTCATAGAGGAGATCCCATTTGAGCCGACCCCTGCGGATTACCGCTTTAACGAACTGCACCTGCTGGTAGTCGAGGACAACAAGATCAACCAGGTCATCACCCGGAAGATGCTCTCCAAAAAAGAGATTACCTGCGATATTGCCAGCGATGGCACGCAGGCCATTGAACTGGCCAGGGCAAACACCTATGACGGGATCCTTATGGACATCCACATGCCCGGGATCAGCGGGGTGGAGGCGACCCGTGAAATCCGCAAATTCAATCCCGAAATCCCGATCATCGCCCTGACGGCCATCTCCCTGGACGACAGCCTGGAAGAATTCTACGCGGCCGGGTGCAACGACGTGGTCACCAAGCCTTTCAAGCCGGAGTTGTTTTACGACAA
>CAZUZE010000043.1:0-12985 GCA_964624565.1 uncultured Robiginitalea sp. | reverse complement strand
GAGGTCGACAAAATCCTGGTTGGCAATAACCCCCCTGTCATAGAGCTTCTTGTTCCGATCGTATTCGATTTTGAGGGTGTTCAGGGCGAGCTCCGCATTGCGGACCCGGCCCCGTGCCTGGTTCAGCGCCTGCTCGTTGGGCACTACCCGGATGGTGGCGATCAGGTCCCCCACCTTTACATTGTCGCCTTCCTCCTTCATGATCTTATCGATAATGCCCGTGATCTGGGGTTTGATCTCGATTTCCTCCTGTGGGATCACCTTCCCGGTGGCGACGGTTTTCCGTTCGATGGTGGAGGTAAATGGCGTCTTGGTTTCATAGGTGATCGCCGACTTGCTGTTGGTCTTGATAAAATAAGTCGCGGCCCATAGTGCCCCCAGGACTAAAATCCCGATCAATCCGTATTTGACAAACTTGTTCATTACTGTAGTTGGTGTTTATTGAGTTTCAGTTAATGCTTATTCTTCGCGCAATGCGTCTATGGGTTTAATGCTCACGGCACGCTGTGCCGGAATGAGGCCGATCAGGGTTCCCAAAACTACCATCACCAGGAGGGCCCCGATGACAAGGGGAATGGGTACCGTCGGGTTGGTATAGGGGAAATCGCTGTTGTCCTTGGTCATGTTGTTGATCAGGTTGAGCACCCCTGCCCCCAAAATGATTCCGATGATCCCGGCCAGCAGGGTCAGGAAGACGGACTCCAGGATGATGAGGGACCGCACCTCACCGGGTGTCGCCCCCAGGGCCCGTCGGATCCCGAGTTCCTTGGTACGCTCCTTTACAGAGATCAGCAAAATATTGCCAATCCCGATCACCCCGGCCAGGATGGTGGCCAGACCCACGATCAGGGACAGGAAGGTGATGCCCCTGGCAAAACCGGTAATCCGCCCGAAGGCCTCCCCCAGGTTAAAGGAGCCAATCGCCCTTTCATCATCCGGGTGGATCTGGTGGATGCGCTTGAGCACCCGTTTGACGTCCTTTTCCACCTGTACCACATCCGCGTCGTCATAGGCGGCAATGGTAAAGTACTGTGCATCATCGCCCGTGTTGTAGAGTTTGCGGAAGGTCGCGTAGGGCATGATGATATCCCCATCGGTCCCGAAAGGGGTTGTCTGGCTGAATTTTGCCACGCCGATCACCTTGAAGTAGACCCCGTCGATACGGATGTACTGCCCGATCGGGTCTTCGTCCTCGTCGAAAAGCTCCTGCTGGGTGCGTTCCCCAATGACGACCACCTTGCGCTGGAGTTCCATGTCCTCCTCATTGATGAAGCGACCGTTGTCGTAGATCTTCTGGGTCGCCATTTTGGCGATTTCCGGAAAGTACCCGTACACAGGGTAGTTGTTGGATTTTAAGTTTCTGACGGTTTGGGCGCCCTCCCCCCCGAAAACGCCCTTGGTATTTACCGGGGCGATGTACTGTATGTCCGGGACGTAGTTCCGAAGGGTTTCCGCATCCCCTACCCTCAGGCGCACACTGCGCCCGATCTTGTAACCGGCATATGGGATGCTGGTGCGCTGGGACCAGGTGAAAAGGCTGTTTTTGGCCACGGTTTCGAAGTTCCGCTCAAAGCCATTGTCCAGGCCCTTGGAAGCCCCGGCCAGGGCAATGTAGATGAAAATCCCCCACAGGACCCCAATGACGGTGATGATCGTCCGGGTCTTGTTCTTCCCAATCGACCCGAAGATCTCCTGCCATGTATTTTTATCGAATAAAAACCCCATCATTCGTTCCTTAAGGCCACTATGGGCTTGATTTTGGCCGCCCGGCGCGCGGGGATATACCCGGCCAGTGCCCCGAATAAGATCAGGATGACGGTCGCAAAAAAGGCCACCCCACTGCTGATATACGGATTGGTGATAAAATAATCCTCCTTGAGGCGGTTGCCGATCCAGTTCAGCACCCCGATACCGATGAGCATGCCTGCAAAGCCGGAAACCGTGGTGATGAAAATTGACTCCAGCAGGATCGTCCCGATGACTTTCCTGGGGGTTGCCCCGATCGCCTTGCGGATGCCGATCTCCTTGGTGCGCTCCTTGACCACGTACACCATGATATTGCTGATGCCGATAATCCCTGCGATGATGGTCCCAAAGGCCACTACGGAGACGATGAGCTGCAGCACCCCGGCAAAATCCTGGTTCTGTTTCAGGTTTTCGGCTACATTCCGCACGAAAAAGCCATTCTGGTCCTCGGGGCTGATAAATTTTTTATCCTTCAGGAAGCGGGTAAGGTTCTTTTCAAAGGCCATGGCACCCGTATAGCCCAACTCGGGCTTGAACTGCACCACGATCTGGTTGACCTTATCCGTATTTTTTTCAATGAGCTGGCGGGTCGTATAGGGGATGTAGATCTGCCGCTCCTCATTGTCCCCCCCGTCGTCCTGGAAGACCCCGACCACCTTAAATACGCTGCCCCCGATATCGATAAACTTGCCGATGGAGTTGCGCCCGTTGAAAAGGTCGATTTCCACAAGCCTGCCTATGACCGCATTCCGGGTTTTTTCATCCACATCCCGCTGGTTGATATAGCGGCCTTTCATGATGATGGTCTTCTCCGCGAACTGCTGCCCCCAGTCCACCCCAATGGTGGTGTAATCATTGGACTCCTCCCCGTACGTGGTGGTCGCCGTGCGGAAAATCCGGGGGGAAATATACTGCACGAACATCGGGAAGGTCTCCTCGATGTCCTGCAGGTCCGTGTTGTCAAATTCAATGGTGCGGTTGGATTTGTACCCCTTGTAGGGAATACTTGTCCTTCCGGGGAAGATATACAGGACGTTGGTGGCGTCGTCGGCGAAGAACTCGTCAAAGGTATTGACCAGCCCGTTTCCCATGCCGAAAAGCGTGATGAAGATCAGGATCCCCAGTGCCACGGTAAACCCCGACAGAAAGGTCCGGAGCTTATTTTTCCGGATCGTTACGAATATTTCCCTCCAGGTATCCCTACTGAACATACTGCGCCGCTCTTACCTGCTCGATTTTCTTGTCTTCGACGATCACGCCGTCCTTCAGGTGGACGATGCGCTTGCACATATGCGCGATGTCGTCCTCGTGGGTTACCACCAAAATGGTATTCCCCAGGTCGTTGATTTTCTGGATCAGGTCCATAACCTCATAGGACGTCTTGCTGTCCAGGGCCCCGGTGAGCTCGTCGGCAAGCAGGACCTTGGGTTCCGCCACCATGGCCCGGGCGATGGCCACCCGCTGTTTCTGCCCCCCGGAGAGTTCGCTGGGCAGGTGGTGGGACCATTCCTTTAGCCCGACCTGCTCGAGGTATTTCAGGGATTTTTCCTGCCGCTCCTTCCGGCCTACCCCCTGGTAATAGAGGGGAAGGGCCACGTTCTCCAGGGCCGTTTTGTAATTGATCAGGTTGAAGGACTGAAAGATGAACCCCAGGAATTTGTTGCGGTAATTGGCGGCCTTGGTCTCATTCAGGTTTTTGATGGGGAGGCCATCGAGGTAATACTCCCCCGAATCAGCCACATCCAGCATCCCGAGGATATTGAGCAGGGTCGACTTCCCGGACCCCGAGGATCCCATGATGGCTACCAGTTCCCCGGCTTCTACACTGAAGTTGATTCCCTTCAGGACATGCAGGGAGTTGCTGCCCATTTGATAGGACTTGTGAAGGTCTTTAATTTCAATCATGGTTAGTTAGCACTTTAAGCGGCTGTGGTAGTTAGACCGCGAAGTTGTTAAATTGTTACAGGGGATGTACCAAATATTATGTTAAAACCCGTCCTAAGCCCCTGATTCTTCCGGGGCAAGTGCATTCCACACCTTTATTTGGTCTTCTTCTCCCAAACCTGACTTTACCTCCACAAAAATGCCGTCGCTCACCCCGAGTTCCAGGTCCCTCCGTTCAAATTGCTGGTCGGAGACCATGACCTCCACAAAGGGTTTTTTGGTGTCTTCGTCAAACTGCACCAAAGCTTCCTTTATGGCCAGGACACTGTCTGCCCTGTCGAGGATGATCGAGGCATTGGCACTGAGGCCCGCCCGGATAAAAACATCCCCCTGCTTGGTGAGGGTGCCTTTGATCTCGAATTGTATGGCGCCGTTCTCGGCCTTTCCCTTCGGGGCAATATAATCAAGGACGGCTGGAAACACCTTGTCCTCCAGGGCCCCGACGGTAATTTCCAGGGGCAGGTCTTCCCGGATCTTCCCCACTTCGGATTCATCCACCTTGCCCTCGAAAATCATTTTATCCACATCGGCGATGGCGGCAATGGTGGTCCCTTCATTAAAATTGTTGGCTTCGATGACCTGGTTCCCCACTTCTACCGGGACTTCCAGGACCATGCCGCTTACCGTGGCGCGGATCAGCGTGTTCGCTGCACTGCTCAACCCGCTGGTCGTACCGGTTAGCACGATGTCGTAGCGCTTGTTGGCCGCCGAAAGGGCCTGTTTTGCCTGGTCGTAGGAGACCTGTGCCCGGTCCATGTCGGCCTGGGAGATCACGCCCCGATCGAAAAGCTGCTTCTGCCGCTGGTAATTCCGCTGCTGGTCGGCCAGGGTGATCTTGGCGTCCTCAATGGCGTTCTTGGAATCATTCAGAGCGTTCAGGTTGGGGACTACCTTGATCTTTGCGAGAAGGTCCCCGGATTTAACCGAATCCCCTCCCTCCACGTAAATCTCTTCAATGACCCCTGAAATATTAGGCTTGATGAGGACTTCTTCAAGGGGGAGGATGCTCCCTGTGGCGACGGTCTTCTTGACGATGTTCTGGCGCGAAGGCTTCTCAGTAGCATATACCACGGGGTTCTCCGCATTCTTCTGATAGAGGTAGTACATCGCCCCTGAGAAGGTGATCAGTATCAGGAGGAGGATGATAAGGGTTACGGATTTTTTCATTTCAGTCAGTATTTAGTAGCTGTTTTTGGTCCTTAGTTGTGATTATTCGGTTCTGAGGGCATCGATGGGTTTGACACGGATGGCACTCTGGGCGGGGATGAATCCTGCCAGCAGGCCCGAGAGGATCAAGATGGTCAGGGCGATGATGACCACACCGAGGTTGACGCTGGGATTCATAAACATATCCACCGGCCCGCTCATGTCCAGCAGCGCATTGATCCCATAGATGAACAAAGCCCCCATGCTGATGCCTGCCATCCCCGAGATCAGCGTCAGGAAAATGGATTCCAGAAGGATCTGTTTGCGGATGCTCCAGGGATCTTCCCCCAGTGCCCTTCGGATCCCGATTTCCTTGGTCCGCTCCTTGACCACGATCAGCATGATATTGCTAACCCCGATAATTCCGGAGAGGAGCACCAGGATGCCCACGAAATACGCGATAAACCGCATGGCCCCAAAGAGGCTCTCCACCCGGTTGAACTGTTCGAAGAGGTCGAAATAACCTATGGCACGCTGGTCTTCCGGGTGCACGCGGTGTTGTTTTTTCAGGAAACTGACGATATCTTCCTTCATAGAGGATATGGATGTTTCGTCCTTTGCGGTAATGGCCATCCAGCCGACATTGTCCGCCCGGTTGAAGGCCTGGGAAAAGGCGGTAAAAGGGACGAAGACCTGTTTCTGTGCCTCCTCCCCGTTGCCGTCATTGGAACTCTTTCGGTAAGTACCCACCACGAGGAAATTCACGCCCTGTATTTTTATATAGGTACCCAAAACCGATTCCCCCGGCTCGTAAAGTTCCCGCACCACGCCCTGTCCGATAATGGCGACCTTACGCCTCTGGTCGATATCGCTTTGGTTGATAAAGCGCCCCTGGGTGATGAGCATCGGCTCCTGCTGTATGAACTCCGGGTAATCCCCGTATACGTTATAGGCGCCGGTACGGATGCCCCGTACCACATTGTTGGTCCCCTGGAAGCCCCCGAGCTGATTCCTGGGCGAGATAAAGCGGAGCTGTGGAAAATTCTCCCGCAACAGGCTTACATCCTGTATTTTGAAATTGAACTCCCGGTCCTTGGGCAGCCCGTCATACGCCTTGGTGGTGCTCCGGGTCCAGATGAACATGGTATTGGTGGCAATATTGTCGAAATCCGAGCGGATCCCATTCTCCAGTCCCTTGCCGGCGGCCAGAAGTATAATGAGGATCAAAATGCCCCAAAACACGCCGAACGCAGTCAGTACGGTCCGAAACCAGTTTTTGGTCAGCACCTCGAGTATTTCCTTCCAACGATCCCTGTTAAACATATTTGTGATTGTATCGGACTTCGTGTATCCCGTTTTGGTTATTCATCCCTGAGGGCCGTAATCACCTGTACGTTGGCCGCCCTCCAGGCGGGAAAAAAGCCGGCAATGGTGCCCGCCAGGACAAGTACAAATACAGTGGTGAGCGCCACGTTGAGGTCTACCGAGGGGTTCATGATGTAGTCGACCTCCACATGGGGCCCGATCACTTCGAGCAACAACATGCTGAAGATCAAACCAAGGAAGCCTGAAAATGCCGTTATGAACACGGCCTCGTGGAGGATCATCCCGATGATGGACCAGGGCTTGGCCCCCAGGGCCTTGCGGATGCCGATCTCCCTGGTGCGCTCTTTGACGACGATCAGCATGATATTGCTCACCCCCACCACGCCTGCAATAATGGTACAGATCCCGACGAACCAGAAGAAGAGCTTGATATTGCCGGTCAGGGCATAATAGCGCTTGGCCTCCTCCAGGGCGCTCCAGACCTCGAGGGCACTGTCGTCCTCCGGGTGCACCTTGTGGACCTGGGAGAGGTATTCCCGGAGTTCATCCTTAAAGAGGACGGCTTCCGCGACCGCCTGGTCAAAGGTCTCTGCCATGGGGAGGGTGTAGGAGAGGTTACTGATCCGGTCCCCGCCGTTAAAAACCCGCTGGGCGGTGGTCAGGGGAATGTACAGGGTCTCTTCCTCCCGCTCCCGCTGCTCCTTGAAAACACCTACGATCTTAAACGGGATGCCCGAAATATCCACGAACTCGCCTATCGGGGTATCGAGGTGCCCGAAGACATCCTTTTTGATCTTATTCCCGATGACAATCACCTTGGCGGTGTTCACAAGGTCGGTGTAGTTGATAAAACGCCCTTCCGAAACCCTGGAATTTTCGATGAACTGAAAATCCTCGTGTACCCCCCGAACCCCATAGACCAGGGCTTCATTGCCATAGGTTATGGAGACGTCATTCACAAAAATCCGCCCGGATTCGTATTCGATCCTGGACTTGTTCTGCTTGGACCAGTCCGTGAAATTCTCATTGCGAAGCTGGATCCTGCGACCCGGATTGAGCCCTTTGTACTCCTTTTTCGTAACACCGGGCCATACCCAGACCGAGGTGGAGGCATCCTGCTCGAACTCGTGGGCAATCCCATTGCGCATCCCCTGGCCGAACCCAAGGAGGATCACCAGGATAAAGATGCCCGAAGCGACAGAAAGGCCCGTGAGGAAGGTCCGCAGTTTATTCTTCCGAATGGTATCGAAAATCTCCTGCCATCTCTCGAGATCAAACATGGTGGGTTGGTGTTTTGATTGATGATGCTTGGCCGTTAAGCCACTATAATAGACGGGCAGCAGGCCGTATTGTTACAATCAGAACACCAAAAAATGTGTTAATATTCAGGATCTCATCTTGCGATAGACTATGAATATAAGGGCCCCCACGAGGATGTAGGGGATCGCCATGAGGTAGACAATCCCATTGTTGATACCCTCGGCCACGCTGGTATCCCCGTTGCTTTCAAGGACGGCGCGGCACATGGCACACTGGGCCGAGGCCTCCTGCAAACCCGCCAGCAGCAGAAGGGCGGCACAAAAAACAGTCTGGAATCTCCGGTTGGGCATCAGTACGGGTAATAAGGTGAGATCATCAAATAAACAACAACCCCGGTTATGGCCACATAGAGCCAGATGGGAAAAGTGATCCGGGCCATTTTCCTGTGGCTTTCAAAATCCTTCAGGTAGGCCTTTGCATAGGTGCGCAGTACCAGCGGGATCACCGCGATAGAGAGCATGATGTGGGAAATGAGGACGAAGAAATACACATACCGGAGCCATCCCCCGCCCCCGTAGGGAGTGGAGTCAGAGGTCATATGGTAGGCCACGTACATCATCAGAAATAACAGGGACAACACAATACAGGTGGTCATCAGTTTCTGGTGGAGGTCGCGGCGGCCATTTTTTATAGCCCACACGGCCACGAGGAGCAGCACTGCTGTAAGGCCGTTGATCCCGGCGTAGATGGGGGGAAGGAACCCCAGGGGTTCCGCACCCGGGATCCGCACGCCGAAAAGTATGACCACCACCAGAGGGACTGCGATGGAAACCACCGTAATCCATCGGTTCAACTTCTGTTCCCTGCTCCGGGTATTATTGTCCGCCATCTTCCTCGAGTAACTTTCGAATGTCTTCTTTCAAAATGCTGATTTGTTCGGTCTCCCCGGCCTCGTTTGCGCCCTGGGCTTCCGGAATAGCGCCCCTGTAATACACAATGGGGTTGCCGTACTCGTCTTTCCGGGATCGGATATACCCCTGTCGGTCTATAAGGGCGAAAAGGCCCGAATGCTCGAAACCCCCGGGTTCCCCGGGCATCTGCTGGGCGTAGATGTTGAATCCCGCATTGGCCAGTTCGTAAATAACAGCCGGATCCCCTGTGAGCAAATGCCAGTCCATATCGGTAATGCCGTATTGCTCTGCGTAGGCCTTTAGCACACCAGGGGTATCATAAACGGGGTTTATGGTAAAGGAAGCCACCCCAAAATCCTCGAATTCCCGGAACTCTTCCTGCAGCTGCACCAGGTTTTTGTTCATCACCGGGCAGATGGTCGGGCAGGTCGTAAAAAAGAACTCGGCCACATAGACCTTTCCCAGATAATCCTGGTCCGTCACCAGCAGGCTGTCCTGGTTGAGCAGGGCAAAGGAGGGCACCTTTCGCTTCTCCCCACCCATCTCGATATAGGCCAGTGGCTGGTTCCCGGGGTCCCTGCTGATCCGGTCGTGTTCCACCACGGCCCCATCCTGCAACCTTTGGACGATCTTGGGCACAAAAATGATCCCGAAGATCAGGATGATCAGGCCAACCCATATGTAACTGTATTTCTTCTTCACAATTTCCGGGCTTTTGCACCGCTTGCCCCCTTTGTCATGGGAACACTTACTTGCGCTGAGCCGTATTCTTCTTCAATGCCAGGCGATACTCCGCCAGGATGATCTTGACGTCATCCTTCATCTTGTTGTTCAGATCCGCCACTGAACTGGTGTTGAACCCGTATTTGGTCCCGATATCGTCATCCGCGTTCCGTCCCCGCAGCTTCCGCTGCTTGTCGATTATGAAAACATAGGGCGTGCCCCCTTCCGGGTCGAGCTGCAAGTCTGTCTGCAGGCTTTCAAACAAGGCCCTTAGCTGCCCGGGGGAACCGTAGACGAATTTCCAGTTGCTGATGTCCACCAGGGTGCCGAGTTCCTTCCGAAGTTCGGCCACGGCTGCCTCCTGCCCTTCCGGGAGGGCCATCACTACCTGAAAGTCGGTAAATTCATAGAAGGGCTTGTAGATTTTCTGATTCAGGTTAAAGGCGTTTCCCTTCATCGAGGCCACGTCCGTCCCCGGAAACCCGAGAATGCTGATCTTTCCCCCAAGGCGCGCTTCTCCCCGGAACTCATCCAGTTCGCCCACCTCTTCCGTCAGGACGGGGAGCCGTCCAAAATTGGTAACCCCGGAGGCAAAGAACATATAGACCACCAGGGGGAGGATAAAAAGGACTACCAGGACAAAGGTTTTCTTCATGGCTTCAGGACCTTGCAAAAATAAAAAAGACGGTTTTCAAACCGTCTTTAAAGAGTGTTAATTCGGGCTAGAAATCCCATTTTACAAAGCCGTCCTTGAAGACGTTGTAAATATAGTCCGCCTCAAAAAGCAGGATGAATATGAGGTACGCCACCAGGAAGATCGGGGTCCATACCACGGACCTTTGAAGGGAGCTCTTCTCGTCCCTGAGGTGCATAAAGTCCCATGCGATATAATAGGCCTTTACCAGGGTCAGGATAATAAAGATCCAGTTGAGCAATTTCATCCCTAGGAGGTAGTTCGAGGTGAGGATGGCGGGCTTTGTAATCCCCAGGGCTACCTCAATAGCCGTGACGATCGAAAGGAAAATCAATACACCCCAGATCTTGCTCGTATTGGAGCGGAATTTAACCAGCCCCCTGAAAATCTCTAATTTATGTTCGTGCGCCATGCGTCTTGCTTATTTTATTAAACCAGATAGAAAAAGGTGAATACAAATACCCAGACAAGGTCTACAAAGTGCCAGTACAGACCTACCTTTTCGACCATTTCATAGTGTCCGCGGCGCTCGTACGTCCCGAGGATCACATTAAAAAAGATGATCACATTGATCACCACCCCGGAGAACACGTGGAACCCGTGGAACCCGGTGATAAAGAAAAAGAAATCGGCGAACAGCCGGCTGCCGTACTCATTGCGGATCAGGTTTGCGCCTTCCACAACGTATTTGGCATCCTTGATCCGCTCCAGGGTTTCCGGGCGGCTGAGCAGGGTTTTCTCCCCGTCTTCGTTGATCTGCTCGGTGCGTATGAGGATATTCGGGTTGGCCCGGACTCCTTCGGCTACTTCATTAACCGTATAGGTAGGCAGGGCAGACTCACTGGTAAACCACAGTCCGTTCTCCCTTTCGTGCCGGGTGCGCTCCCCGGGGATCGTGGCTGCAAAGTCGGCAAGGGCGGCACGTTCACCAGTCTCCGCGTCTACAAATTGCAGGATGCGGCCCCCGTTGGTCTCCACAGCGCCGTAATCCCCCCTGATAAAGGTCGCCCATTCCCAGGCCTGGGACCCGACGAAGATCAGACCCCCGATAATGGTCAGGAACATATAGAGGATCACCTTGTTCTTCATCATCCGGTGCCCGGCATCCACAGCCAGCACCATGGTCACGGACGACATGATGAGGATAAAGGTCATGAATGCCACATAATACATGGGGTAGTTCCCGTGGAAGAAGGGAACGTGCGTAAAAACCTCATCGGCTATCGGCCAGGTTTCAATAAACTTGAAACGGGAAAATCCATAGGCCGAAAGAAACCCCGAGAAAGTCAGGGCATCCGAGACGATGAAAAACCACATCATCAGTTTTCCATAACTGGCGTTCATGGGGCGGTTTCCACCTCCCCAGACCGGCTCGTCAGCACCCGTTGTCAACGTAGTATCCATAAATAATCAGATCGCGTTATGAGAATTTTAGCAAAAATACATTTTTTTAAACGTTAGAAAAGCAGAATGGCCGGACAAAATGGGCATTCTGTTTTTTAACGAAAAAAATAGAAAAACAGTACCAGGTAGACCCAAAGGGCATCCAGAAAATGCCAGAAGGTAATGCCCAGTTCCATCCCGAGCATCCTGCCCGGGCCGTACGCTCCCCCCACCTGCCTGAACAGCACCACCAGCAGGGATATCAGCCCGGCCACCACGTGAACGATATGGATGGCGGCGATAAGGAAGATATAGGACAGGGTAATATTGCTCGTGGGGCCCGTAAAGTAATACCCCATCCCGATCATTTCGGAAAACCCGAGAAATTGGGAAACAATAAACGAAATACCGAGCACAAGGGTGATCAGGAGCCAGAGGGTCCCCTGCTTCTGGTGACCCAGGGACACCTCCCGTTTGGCCAGCCAGTAGGTCAGGCTGCTGAGCAGGATCAGTGCCGTACTCACCCAAAACGCCCCCGGCAGGGTGTACTCACTCATCCAGTCATCCCTGGAGCTGCTCACGATATAGGCGCTGGTCCAGCCGGCAAAACTCATAAGCAGGCTCACGATGCCGAACCAGAGCATCATTTTTTTGGCACGGCCCGTTTTCTGGGCCAACGTTCCTTCTGTCAACTTCTCACTCATGCTAAAAATTTATCGATAACGTACACGGCCTGGATCAGGGTGATATAGGTGACGCTGCTCAGCATCAGCCTCCGGGCTGAGGCCCTGTCCCGGAGCTCATAGAGCCGGAGGGCGTACCACAGCATGACCAGCCCGGCCAGAAAAACGAGGACAGCTGCCGGGACCGACAAATGCAGTCTTCCGGTAATCCCGAAAACGGGGATAATCGAAATGACAATCATCCACAGGGTGTACATGATAATCTGGAGGGCCGTCCCGGTGTCCTTCTTACCCGTGGGCAACATTTTGAACCCCCCCCTGCGGTAATCCTCATCCAGCATCCAGCCCAGGGCCCAGAAATGGGGAAATTGCCAGAAAAACTGGATCATAAACAGCGTTCCGGGTTCAATGCCAAATTCGTTCGTGGCAGCCACCCAGCCGAGCATAAAAGGGATCGCCCCCGGGAAGGCCCCCGCAAAAACAGAAAGGGGCGTGATGGTCTTCAGGGGCGTGTAGACGCAGGTGTAGAGAAAGATGGAAAGGGTCCCGAACAAAGCGGTTTTCGGGTTCAGCAGGTATAACAGGACAATCCCTGCCAGGGTCATCGCGATGGCGACCGCCATTGCCTGGGACACGGACATGCGCCCTGCGGGAATCGGTCGGTTCCGGGTGCGGAGCATCAACGCATCGAGGTTGCGCTCGATTACCTGGTTGTAGGCATTGGAAGCCCCTACCATACAATAGCCTCCCACAGCCAACAACAGCAGGGGGACAAAACGGATTTCATCTGCACCGAGCAGGTAGCCTGCTATGGCCGAAATAACCACGCTTACCGCCAGCCTGGCCTTGGTGATTTCCTTGAAGTCGGAAAAGGCAAGTTGCAGCGGACTGGGTTCAATAACGCCGGCGGCAGGTTTCATTCACTCCATTTATGGCCCGCAAAGATACGGACCAAAGGACTTCTTTCCAACGAATGCATTGAATATACCCGGTGACCCGGGCAATTGGGGCCGCCCCATAAAAAAACCCCGGAATCCCGGGGTCAACGTCACTGCCATACCCTGATTACGCAGGTTCTTCTTATCGCTTGCAGGAGCCTTGAATCCTAGAAGACCATGAAGACCTGGACGGACAGGCGGTCATCGATCGCCTCGCCGATCTGATTCGGC
>CAZUZE010000042.1:1868-13211 GCA_964624565.1 uncultured Robiginitalea sp. | reverse complement strand
GCTGTCGCTCCTGAGAAAGAGCCGGTTGACCCGGGTTTCCAAAGAGGCCATGGAGGAAATCGTGCAAATCCTGTCAGGCCGCGGGCTGGACCAGGATATACTGAGGCGGATCAGCCACCTGAGCGCCGATCCCTTTGACGAAGCCCTAAAACACTACCTCGCTTTCAAGCGCTATTCAAAATGGGTTTTTGTTTGTTACCTGGTTTTTGTCAGCAGCATCCTCATTTCTTACCTCTTTGAACCCTCCCCGTTGGTCTCGGTGGGTTTGATCCTCGTTTTTTGCGCACTCCTGGCCCTGGTCCTGGGGTCGCTTATTGAACAATCCCGGTTTTACAGGGCCGTGGGCTCACACCATTCAGATGGAAGCCCCCTTGTTTTTTTTTTCCTGGGAATGCCCCTTTACTTTCTGATGTATTTCAGCTACAGGCAAAAAATGGAAGCCCGGCTCGAAGAGCTGGTCTAGTCCTTCGCCTGAAAAAATCCAAAAACTTCCTATATTTACTACAGGGACGAAAAGGATTCGCCGTGCCTTTTCACCTTGTCAAAAGCACATTCGGGGATATGAAGCTGACCAAAATCCAATGGGCAACGATGGTGGCACTCCTGGCCTACCTGGTCTATGAGTTTCTCCTGATCCCCCGATGGGAGGCCACCCTGCCGGAATCCGACCCCGTGATCCGGGCGGATGTTTTTCTGATCTATCCGGTCCTTTTGATATTGATCCTGATTTCCGCGGTCCAGTTTTTTCGAAAAAAATAGATTCCATTATGGCTTTTAGAACACTTGTGCCTTTTATGATCCTGATCTTCATCTTTGGATGTAAGGAAGAACCGAAACCCAATGCTTCCGGGGACCAGGGAGCTGAAATCGCGATCCCGGAGGACAAAACCGATGTCGGTGAAGTATCGGAGGTACGTGAGTTCTGTTTTGTTCAAAAGTCTCCTGCCCGCAACGCCACGGGCCAAGGGTTCAATTACGAGTTCATTCATTTTACAGTGACTAAAGGGGACAAAGCCCGGGGTACCTTCCTGTCTTCACCCTATGGCACTGATGGTGCCCGCGGGTCACTTTCCGGCATCTACCGGGGGGACCAAAACCTGTTGCAGACCACAACCACCTTCCTGGCGGAAGGGGAATACTACGAGGAGCAAAGGGACTACAAAATCGGGGCGGACGGGATTTCCCTCCAGGGGCCATCAGGGGAGCCCGTCCTAACGATACCTGCTGTTTCCTGCGAGGAGTACACGGCCGAGCTCAAAGCGTACCGGCAGGGGATCCTTAAAAACAGTGTAAACACCACAGACCGCAGCCGCCTGAAGAAGGTCAAAGAAGTGATTGATTTCGGATATACCCCCGGGCAGCTGGACAGCCTGCGGTTTATGGAGCGTGAAATCGACCTGGACAACGACTACCGGACGCGGGAATTCCTCCTCTTCATCATGGATCCCATGGTATGCGGCAGCGGGGGGCGCAACCTGATGATTATCGATGAAACGGGGAAAACGCTCTCGAGTACCACCGTGGTGAAACTACCTGTCTTCACAGTTGCCTCCACGGTTGGCGACCTGCAGTCCGAAGGCTCCTGGAAGCCCTTGTTTGTCTGGAGCCAGGGGTACAGAAAACTGAGTCCGGCGGACGGAAAATACCCTTCAAATGCCTCAATGGCACCCGAAGTCCCTCAGGGGGAGCTGGAAGGGCATCCCGAAAACTATCAGCTTCTGCTCGACTATCTGGATTAAGCCAACGCCCCAATGGGCTGAAAGGCAGAGGGTACATGCAAATGGTACTGGAAAGTCCCCCCCAACATTCCTGAGTATTTTAGTACCTTACCCTGACAAACACCACACCTTATGACCGACCTGCAAATCGCACAGGGCGTAAAAGCCCTTCATATCCGGGACATTGCCTCCAAATTAAACATCCCGGAAGCCCAGCTCGAATATTACGGCAGCAACAAAGCCAAACTCCCGCTCTCCCTGATCGACCCGGGGAAGGTTTCCAAAAGCAACCTCATCCTGGTAACCGCCATCACGCCAACTCCGGCCGGGGAGGGGAAAACTACGGTTTCCATTGGCCTGGGTGACGGGCTGAACCACATCGGGAAAAAGGCGCTTACCGTGATCCGGGAACCCAGCCTCGGGCCCGTTTTCGGGATCAAGGGAGGGGCTGCCGGCGGGGGTCACAGCCAGGTCATCCCCATGGTAGACATCAACCTTCATTTCACCGGGGACTTCAATGCCGTTGAAAAAGCGAACAACCTCCTGGCGGCCCTGATCGACAACAACATTCAGGCGAAGACCGGGAATCTGGGTATCGACCCGAGGACCGTGCTGTGGAAGCGCTGCATGGACATGAACGATCGGGGGTTGCGCAACATTATCGGGGCCCTCGGGGGCAAAGCCGGGGGGATTCCCAGGGAAACCGGCTTCAACATTACGGCTGCTTCCGAGATCATGGCCATCCTCTGCCTGAGCAACGACTTTGAGGACCTGCAGCAGCGCTGCGGAAACATCTACATAGGGGACACTTTTGAAGGCAAACCCGTTTACGCCCGGGACCTGAAAGCAGAAGGGGCCATGGCCGTGCTCCTGAAAGACGCCATAAAACCCAACCTGGTCCAGACCCTGGAGGGGAATCCGGCGCTTATCCACGGCGGGCCCTTTGCGAATATCGCCCAGGGCACCAATTCCGTCCTGGCCACCCGCATGGGGCTGAGCCTGGCGGACTACGTGGTCACCGAGGCCGGTTTCGGCGCGGACCTGGGGGCCGAAAAATTCCTGAACATCAAATGCAGGGCAGCCGGGCTATCCCCAAAAACCATTGTCCTGGTGGCGACCATAAGGGCGCTGAAGTACCACGGGGGGAAAGCGCTGGCCGAGCTCACTGAGGAAGATACCGATGCGCTCAGGGCAGGCCTGCCGAACCTGGAACGCCATTTGAAGAGCCTGCAGAGCTTCGGGCTGCCGGTGGTAGTGGCCATAAATAATTTTGCGAAGGACACGGACGCAGAAAGGCAATTGCTGCTGGACCATTGCGTTTCCCTTGGAGTCCCGGTGGAACTCAGCGATGGCTGGGCAGAAGGCGGACGGGGGTGTGCGGCCCTTGCCGAAAAAGTGGTTCAGGCCGCTGCCGGATGCGCCGGGCCGTTCCGGCCCACCTATGAGCTCGGGGATTCGCCCCGTACAAAGATGGAAAAGATCTGCAGGACCATCTACGGGGCAGAGAATGTGATCCTCTCCAATGTCGCGAGCCGGCAGCTCAGGAGGTTTGAGGCGCTGGGGTACGGCAACCTGCCGGTCTGCATGGCCAAAACACAGAAGAGCCTGAGCGACGACGAGAAAAAACTGGGACGGCCCGAGAATTTCGACATCCACATCCGGGAGTTCGAAATCGCCGCCGGGGCCGGGTTTATCGTCCCGATTGCAGGGAACATCCTTCGGATGCCGGGGCTGCCCTCCTCCCCTGCCTCAGAGCGGATTACCATAGACAGGGACGGCACGATTTCCGGATTGTTCTAGGCCTTTCAGTTGCAGTGAGTGGAGTTGTAAATACCCAGGGGAAGCGCTAGGACTTCTCACGATCCCCGTAAAGCCTCGTAATGACAAGGACATGGGGGAAGGTGATGGCGGCCAGGAAGGAAAAAAACAGGGGCAAATTCCCGTATTCACTGCCCCTGAAAAACAAAAAGGCCGCGGCGAGGGTGGCCAGGGCACCTGCCCAGTAAATGGCCGAGGCTTTCACATAGCGGACCCCGCTTTGCACGCTCAGGTTGCCGTAGAGCAGCCGCATCTGATCGGCCAGGGATGGGATGGAATGCCATACGACGAAATAGATGGCGAATGCCCATAGCAGGGATGCCGACTGGAAGACCACAAAAAACAACCCGAGAAGCAGCATCTCACGCAGCGCATACCTTACAAACTGGTTCCAGTAGTAATTCATAAACATGAGCGCCAGAAATACAGCCAGGCTTCCCAACAGGATGCGGGGAAGCCAAACCTGTGGCAGGACAAGGCCGCTGATGCCTTGGATCACTTTGGCGACCTCCGGGCCATGGGCGTGGAAGAGCATGAACAGGACGACCATGCCATAGGAGAAGAAAATGAACTTCTGCAGGATGGGATTGTTCCCTTTCCGCCTTATCCAATGCTGTTCCCCGAAGTGATATGCGCTGAAGAGGATAAAGAGGAAAAGTGCCAAAAGGGGGAACACGTAGAACAACAAGGCACTCAACCCCACAAAACCGACATATGCAAGTAAAATCCGGGCCCCACTGGATTTTGCCCCGGGAGAAAGGTTCCTCTTTCTGAGGATCTCGAGGTCATTGGCCCCGTGGAGGATCCCAAAGGAAAATATAAGCACAAAGGCGAACAACTCCTCTGCAGACTGTCCGAAATAAATCGCGATCCAAAGGAAAAAGAAAGTGGATACCATCATGGCATTCCGAATTTCTGAAGGCCTCCACCCTTTTTTTGTCATTTTGTTTAAATATTTAAGATTTTATTTAAACATTTCTGTTTAATAATTCGTATTTTTAATTAAACAAAACTACAAAAAACAATTGTTATGATCCAACTATTTACCAATTTATCACTCGTGGCCAAGATGGCTACGGATGATTATGTCGGCTTTACCTTCTTCGTGGGGTGTATGGCTATGATGGCCGCTTCGGCCTTTTTCTTTCTGTCCATGAACCATTTTGACAGAAAATGGCGTGTTTCCATCCTGGTCTCAGGGTTGATTACCTTTATCGCCGCCGTGCATTACTGGTACATGAGGGATTACTGGGCGGCAAACATGGAATCCCCCACATTTTTCCGCTATGTGGACTGGGTACTTACGGTGCCCCTGATGTGTGTGGAGTTCTTCCTGATCCTCCGGGTGGCCGGGGCCAAGAAGTCCCTGATGTGGAACCTGATCTTCCTCTCAGTGGTCATGCTGGTAACCGGGTACTTCGGGGAGGCCGTCTACCGCGACCAGGCCTGGCTTTGGGGACTGATCTCCGGGATCGCCTACTTCGCCATCGTGTACATCATCTGGTTTGGCTCTGCCAAAAAACTGGCGGAGAACGCCGGGGGAGCCGTGCTGGCAGCGCACAAAACCCTGTGCTGGTTCGTACTCGTGGGATGGGCGATTTACCCGCTTGGGTACATGGCAGGAACCCCCGGATGGTATGAAGGGTGGTTCTCCGGCCTGAACATGGACGTAATCTACAACATCGGGGATGCGATCAACAAGATCGGTTTCGGGCTTGTGGTTTACAATCTGGCTGTAAATGCCTCAGATTACAAGGGACAAACTGCCTGACTTCTTTCGGATGATTGATGAGAAAGGGCTTCCCGCAATGGGGAGCCTTTTTTTTGGTCCCCTTTGCTGCCCATCCAAAGAAATGTAACCGGAAACCCGGTATGGCATAAAACACGTATTTTTGAACTGGGCCGGGCACCGGCTCCCCCTTAAGGGATGCGTGCCCAGAAAAACGCATTATGTTTGTTTACCTGAGACACCTTCGCCGACAACTTATCAACAGCAATTCCTTCCTGAAATACCTGCTCTACGGGCTGGGGGAATTGCTTCTTATCGCAATGGGGATCCTGCTTGCCCTCTATGTGGATAACTGGAACGACCACAGGCTGGAAAAGAAGCGGGAGCACTTTTACCTCACCGGGCTTCGGGAAGAATTCGAAGGCAGCCGCATCAAACTGGAAAACCTCATAGAGGCCAACCGCCGGACCTATCTCAAAGCCAGTGAAATTGCCAATGTGATGGCGCGGGGGGGAGAGGGCCTCGGGGAGCTGGAATTCTCGGGCCTCCTTTTTCACTCCTTTTCAGATGAAATGACCTATAACCCCAACAACTCCGTCCTTCAGGAAATGCTCAACTCAGGCCGGTTGGAGTACCTCTCAAACCCTGAGCTCCGTGGCCACCTGACCACCTGGTCCTCCAGGCTCGACCAGATTCGGCAGCAGGAACAAAACCTCAGGGAACAACGGGGCGATGTGATGGAGCTCACCCTGAAGGAAGGCGGTAACATCCGGGGGATCCTCGAATACACAGGGATACTCACCGGCGAAATGGAACTTCAGGCCGGCGAGACCAAAACCAGCAACCTGGACCTGCTGCAGTCCCAGGGCCTGGAAAACCACCTGCTGATTTTTATCCTAACCGCCCGCCTGACGGAAAAGAACCACTACCTCCCCCTGCTTTCGGAGATTGAAACCATCCTGGGACTCATAGAGGAAAGCCTCGAAAAGTAGTGCTACATCCTCCGGGGAACGTCGATCCCGAGCAAGGCTGTGGCATTGCGGATTACTTCCCCCACCTTATCGGTGAGCTGCACGCGAAAGTGTTTGTGTGCCTGGTCAGCCTCCCCCAGGATCGGGACCTGCTGGTAGAGGGAATTAAAGTCCTTCACCAGGTCATAGGTGTAATTCGCGATCAGGGCAGGACTGTACTGGGCCGCCGCCTCCTCAATAATAGTTGGAAACTGCTCCAGGTCCTTTAGCAGCTGTTTTTCCTTCGGATGCAATGCCCCAAGGGACTGGGGCGATAGCGCTTGCCCATAGTCAAACCCGGCCTTTCGCAGGATTGACTGGATCCGGGCGTAGGTATACTGGATAAACGGCCCGGTATTCCCCTGGAAATCGACGGATTCCTCCGGGTTGAACAAAATCCGTTTCCTGGGATCCACCTTCAGGATGTAGTATTTCAGCGCCCCCATGCCGATGGTGTGGAAGAGGCGCTGCTTCTCCGCCTGTGAGAAGCCGTCCACCTTGCCGTGTTCCTCGGCGATACGCCTGGCGGTTTCATCCATTTCGGAAATCAGGTCGTCCGCGTCCACCACCGTGCCTTCCCGGCTCTTCATCTTGCCCGATGGCAGGTCCACCATCCCGTAGCTCAGGTGGTAGAGGTTGTCGGCCCAGGCATACCCCAGCTTCTTTAAAATGAGGAAGAGGACCTTAAAATGGTAATCCTGCTCATTGCCCACCGTATAGACCATCCCGGTGATGTCCGGGTAATCCGTAACGCGCTGTATGGCCGTGCCGATATCCTGGGTCATGTAAACGGCAGTCCCGTCGGCCCGGAGCACGATCTTTTCGTCCAGTCCCTCCTCGGTGAGGTCGATCCAGACACTCCCGTCTTCCTTTTTGTAAAAAACCCCTTTTTCAAGGCCTTCGGCCACCACGTCTTTTCCGAGCAGGTAGGTGTCGCTCTCGTAATAAAGGGTGTCGAAATCGACGCCAAGGTCCCTGTATGTCGTTTCAAAACCATCGTACACCCAGCCATTCATCATCTTCCACAACGACACGACTTTCGGGTCCCCCGCTTCCCAGCGCCGGAGCAGTTCCTGGGCCTCCTTCAGGCTTGGGGCCTCCTTTTCCGCCTGCTCTTCGGGCATGCCTTCCGAGACCAGGGCAAGGACCTCATCCCGGTAGGCGTTGTTATAGGCGACGTAGTAATTCCCAACGAGCTTGTCCCCCTTCAGGCCGGAACTTTCGGGGGTTTCGCCCTTCCCAAAGCGCTCCCAGGCGAGCATGCTTTTACAGATATGGATGCCCCTGTCATTGACAATCTGGGTTTTGTACACTTTGTTCCCGGCTGCCTTCAGGATTTCAGATACCGAGTACCCCAGCAGGATGTTGCGGATATGCCCCAGGTGGAGGGGTTTGTTGGTATTGGGGGAAGAGTATTCCACCATCACCACCCCCCGGGATTCGGGCGGCTGGTACCCGTAGGTGGCCTCATTGCGGATCCGGTTGAAAAAGTCGAGGTAATAGGCATCGCTGATCTCCAGGTTCAGGAACCCCTTGATGGTGTTGAAATCGGCTACTTCCTCCAGGTGGGACTTCAGGTATTCCCCGATGGCATTCCCTATCTCGACCGGATTCCCCTTTACCTGCCGCAGCATGGGGAACACAACCACGGTAATATCCCCCGTAAATTCTTTTCGCGTGGGCTGCACTTCCACAGTTTCAAGCACTTGGCCGAAAAGGGACTTCACCCCTTTCTTCACCGTCTCTACAAGCAGGTTCTCCAGGTTCATACACCGAGGTTTAAAGGTGCAAAACTACACATTTTTGGCGCATGGCTGAAGGTTTCAGGGAATGGATCGCAATGGTTAACTTTACACAAAAACGCCATGAGAATGAGAAAGCCGGACTTTGCCCGGGAACCTTCTGATGAAACCCGCCACAGGCACCCTTGCGATGCTCGCTAACGTATCCTATAACAACCCGGAACTCACCCGGAAAATAGACGATGCCCTGGGGAAACCCTTTACCCTGAAGGAGCGTTGGGCGCTAAAGGGAATCGGGTCCCCCAAATTGTTCATTACCGGTTCGAGCATCGAGATCCACAACCTACTCCAGCTGGACAACAACCTCAATACCTGCAACATCGAGCTCCGGCCCAGGGGCATTATCCTCAGGTTCCGGTCCCTTTTGGAAACATATGGCCTGATCATCCCGTATTACAAACTCACTTTGTACAAAGGGGATCTCGGGGTCTACACGATTCACGTGGACCACCATTTTGTAAGGGTGCAGGCAGATACCAAGGCCGTGCAGAAGTTTTTTGTGCGCCTGCTGGGCTATAAGGCAGACCAGACCCCTGAAGGCCCTCCAAACCTGTAACTGTGCTTCCGGATACGCCCACGCAAAACCGCCCCCTCAAGATCCTGCTCACCGGAGCCAATGGCTATATCGGAATGCGGCTGCTCCCGCAATTGCTCAGGATGGGCCATAAGGTCGTTTGCGCGGTACGGGATGAAAAGCGCCTCTCGGTCGATCCGGAAACCCGGAAAAACATCGAAGTCATCGAGGTGGATTTCCTGGAGGATCCCCGCCCCGGGGTAATTCCGCCTGATATCGACGTGGTTTATTACCTGATCCATTCCATGAGTTCCTCGACCTCGGATTTTGACCAAAGGGAAGCCCTGTCCGCCAGGAACTTCAATGCCTATATGGAACAGGCCCGGCCTGCCCAGGTTATCTACCTCAGCGGGATCGTCAACAACGAAAAACTGTCCAAACACCTGAGTTCCCGAAAAAATGTCGAGGAAATCCTCTATGAGGGGCCTTTTGCCCTCACCGTCCTCAGGGCGGGGATCATCGTGGGCTCAGGCAGTTCGTCTTTTGAGATCATCCGGGACCTGTGCGAAAAACTGCCCTTTATGATCACCCCAAAATGGGTGCTCACCCGGACCCAGCCGATCGCCATCCGGGATGTGATCCAGTTCCTCACCGGGGTGCTCGGCAGGGAGGACACCTACGACCAGTCCTTTGACATCGGCGGGCCGGACGTCCTTACCTATAAGGACATGCTCAAGCGGTATGCCAGGGTCCGGGGGTTCAGAAACTGGATCCTCACCGTTCCCGTAATGACCCCCAAGCTTTCCTCCTACTGGTTGTACTTTGTGACTTCCACCTCCTACAAACTGGCGATAAACCTGGTGGACAGCATGAAGATGGAGGTGGTGGCCCGGGATAACAGGCTGCAGGAGTTACTGGGGATCAGGACACATACCTATGAGGAGGCCATCGATATGGCCTTTGAAAAAATAGAACAAAACCTGGTGGTCAGCAGCTGGAAGGACAGCATGATCAGCGGGCGGTTCAACCAGAATCTCGAGCGTTACATACAGGTCCCGCAGTTCGGGGTCCTGACAGACAAGAAAGCGCTAAAAATTGAGGACCGGGAAGCCGTCCTGGACCGCATCTGGAGGATCGGGGGAGATACGGGCTGGTATTACGGGAACTGGCTGTGGCGGATCCGCGGGTTTCTCGACAAGGTAAGCGGGGGCGTGGGCCTGAGGCGGGGACGGACACATCCCGACAGGATATACGCCGGGGATTCCCTGGACTTCTGGAGGGTGCTGCTGGCGGACCGCGAAAAAGGCCGCTTGTTGCTTTTTGCCGAGATGCGGCTGCCCGGGGAGGCCTGGCTCGAATTCCGGGTGGATGAAAAGAACGTGCTGCACCAGACAGCGACCTTCCGGCCCAGGGGATTGCGGGGGCGCCTGTACTGGTATTCCATCGTCCCCTTCCACTTTTTTATCTTCGGGGGGATGATCCGCAATATTGCGCGTGCTTCCTGAAATCGCGGGCGAATGGCTGTCGGTATCGTCCGGGTGATCAGCATTGACGCCCGGTCATCCCCCCGTGAACCTGTTCTAAGGAATTACTGGTTCGAAGACCTCCTGGGCAAAAACACCTCCGCCATCATACAGCGGGCACTCCCTCCACCGCAGGTCTCGATCGTATCGAGGGGGCTGGAGACGATGCGGGAGGTTTTCTCCAGGCGTCTTACCTGGTCAGGGGTGAGGGACTTATGGGCGGCGGCACTCATTATGAGCAGCCGCTCACCATCCTTTCCGAGCACCTGCAGCATATTCCCGGCAAAGGAATGCATCTGGGCCTCGGTGATCTCAATCACCTCCTTGCCATCCTTCCTGAGGTGGTCAAGCACGTTCTTGCGCTCCTTTTTGTCGTCAATGGCATCGAGGCAGATCACCGCAAATTCCTCCCCCAGGCACATCATGACATTGGTGTGGTAGATCGGGAGCCTTTTCCCGTCCACGGACTGGTTGGCGGTAAAAATCACGGGGGTCACCTCGAAGTCTTCGCAGAACTCGATAAAGAGGGCCTCATCCGCGCGGTCGGACAGGGCGCAGTAGGCCTTCTGGTGGACGCGGTCCATCAGGATGCTCCCGGTTCCCTCCAGGAAATACCCCTCGGCCTCCGCCCGTGTATAATCCACCACATGGTTGATTTCAAAGCCCATTTCCTCGAGGATATCGAAGATATCCTCCCTTCGCTCCTTCCGGCGGTTCTCGGCGTACATCGGGTAGACGACCACCGTGCCATCCCCGTGGAAGGAGACCCAGTTATTGGGAAAAATCGAATCCGGGGTGTCGGTTTCCAGGCGGTCTTCAACTACAACGACAGAAACCCCGGCTTCCCTGAGCTTTACCACAAAACCGTCGAATTCCTCCTGGGCCTGTTTGTTGATAACGGAATTCCTCAACTCCAGGTCTTCCTGGAAAAAATTATTCACGGCGGTCTGTTCGTTCATCCGGAACTGCACAGGCCGTATCATAAGAATGGTGTTCGTGATCTGCATATGGCGAATAAAAATCGGATCCAAATGTAGCTAATTCCCCGGGCATTTTGTGTTTTAATTGGACGCGTGAAAGCCTTTTGCCCCGGGAATCCCCGGGAATCTCAAACAAGCGGATTTATGAACACTTATGGGATCATTTTTGTATTTTGAGCCTTGAACGCCAATCGATGCTGACACTTTGGAAATTTACAGCCTAGTCGCTACTGCTGGCCTGGTTTGCGG
>CAZUZE010000042.1:0-1768 GCA_964624565.1 uncultured Robiginitalea sp. | reverse complement strand
TGCCCCGGGAGGAAAAAATCCGCCTGTTTTCAAATACCCTCGCCAATCCGGAAGAACTTATAAAGGTGAACGAAGGGATGTTGGGATGGGCGAACTTCCACTTTGCGTTCCGGACGTTGTGGTCCGGCTTTTTCCTTTACCTGATCGGGAGAATGCTCCTTGAATTCCGAGTCGATTTCAAAAAAGGCGTTCCGTCACGGGATATGCACTTTTTCAACCGTCTCGTGATCTTATGGGGGATTATCGTGGCATTGCTCCTGTTCCCGGCCCTGGCATTCCTATTCCTGAAGATCAAGTCTTACACCCAGATCTTTATGGGTGTCACCATGGCCGCCACCCTGTTCCTCATAACGCTGAACTTGCTGTTCAGCCCTCGGCTCCTCTATGGACACTACTGGATTTTCGACACCGAACCCGGCACATCTGACATTCCCGAGCCGGAGATCAAATCAAGGGGGGGAAGAAGCCAGTGAAGTAGCCTTGTTAAACCAACTGGATGCGCTTGTTCGAAAGAATTCCCTTTATAAAAACGTCGGGTTTACGATCCACAACCTGGCTGAGTACTCGGGTATACCTTCCTACCGCATATCCTATGTGATCAACAAAGTGACCGGAAAAAACTTTTCCAACTGGATCAATGCCTTCCGCATTGAAAAGTTCGTTTCCATGATCGGGAGTGGGGATGCCTCCCGGTACACCCTGGATTCCATAGCCCCTTCCTGCGGGTTCAGCTCGAGGTCCACCCTGATCACGGCCTTCAAAAGGGAAAAAGGGATTACCCCGGGGCAATTCCTGAAGCAAAAGTCCCTGCATCCCTGACCTGTTTTCCAGTACTGCAAACGGTCAGGCGCGCTCCAGCGGCATCGTGCTGCACCGCAGCAGCCCGCCCTGCTTGCCCACCTCGTGGTAGGGGATCTCCTCTACGGTAAGCCCGCGGTCGCGCAGCCAGGTGTTGAGTCGGGTAAAGCGCTGCTCAGAAACAACTACCTCCGGGGAAATGGAAAAGACATTGCTGAACATCCGGTACATTTCCTCCTCATCGATCTCAAAAACGTTTTGGGGGCCGAAATACTCGAGCAGCCATTGATAGTCCTTCGGGTTGATAAAACTCTCCCTGTGCAGGATGGCCATATCCCGGCCCACCGGCTGAAAACAGCAGTCCAGGTGCAGTGCGTTCTTCCGGGCGTCCGTATTGGACTTGCGCAGTTCAAAAGGCCTCACGATGCGGTTGGGGAAGGTGTCGGTCAGGAACTCAACCGCCTCCTGGTTGGTCCGCGCCGTGATAAAATCACTGTATCCCGGGCCGGTATAGGTACCCACAAAAAGGTATTCCCTCCAGGGCATGACATCCCCCCCCTCCACATGTACTTCATCCGGGGGGACGATCACCTGCTCCTTCTCCACGTGGTCGAGCACATGAAGGATGGCGTCGAATTCGCGCTCCCTTTCGGGAAGGACATTCGCCTCAACGAGCTTGTCGTCCACCACAAAGGCGATATCACGGGAAAATATCTGGTTGCAGTCTTTGAGGACTTCGGGGCGGAATACCTGTACCCCGTGCTTTTGAAGGACCTGCGAGAATCCCTCCATTTCCCGTACCATATCGGCTTCCCTGGGATAGGTGCCCGCCAGGATATGTTCGAGGGATTTCGGGTCATAGGCCTCTTCGGGGCGGGGGACGGGTCCGGGACTCTCTGCAGTTCCAAGGACCACGCTCTTCAGCGGGGATGTCTCATCGGTGATGTTGAGATTGAACATAGAACTTCCG
>CAZUZE010000041.1:0-13447 GCA_964624565.1 uncultured Robiginitalea sp. | reverse complement strand
ATAAAACGTTCTGAAGCGATTACTGTAACTTGAAGGTAATCGGGATGCTGAAAGGAACCCGAACGGGGCGGCCCCGCTGCCTTCCGGGCGTCATCTTGGGAAGCTTCTCAATGATCCGCTGGGCTTCGGCTTCGAGGTTCTTATCCGGGCCCCTGAGGCGGATATTCCCTATTGACCCGTCCTTCTGAATGGTAAACATTACAGCAACACGTCCCTGTACACCCATTTCCTGGGCAATTTCAGGATACCGGAAATTCTTGCGGATGTGCTTTTGCATCATCTCGTTAAAACAGGCTTTTTTGTCACTGGCACTTTCGCAACCCGGGAAAACGGGAACGTCTTCAATGACCGCAAAGGGGACCTCCACATCGTCATCGACTTCTTCTACAACAATATCATCCACTTCGATGATTTCCTCTTCCTGGCTGGTCTCGGTCGATTCGATTACCGTCTCCTCTACCTCTTCCTCGTCCTCAACCACCTCGATAACCTCGGGGGCCGCAGGGGGCGGAGGCGGGGGTGGGGTTTTGATCTGTTCGGTCATCGGGACTTCTTCATCCAGCATGTCTTCCACATTGAGTGAGATGTCATAGTCATTCATCTCATCATAGGTCTTCCACTCAAAAGCACCCCAGACCAGCAGCAGGACAACAAAGAGCCCCAGCACAAAATAGAGGCTGCTATTCCGGTTGAGATCGGCTTTCGGACTTTTTTTAACTTCCATGAGTTCTACTTGAATTAATGTTCGCTAATTTAACCATAATTTTATCAATTAAGCAATTAATCCTCCCAATTAAATGCTGATACCGTCCTGATCAGCAGCAGTGAAAACCAGCCCCCGAAAAGGATCCCGAGGCTGTTTGCCCCGATATCACCCCATTCGGCACTGCGGCCACTCCCGCCGATCTCCTGGAGTACTTCAATAACCATACCAAATCCCAAAAGGGCAAAACCCATAGATAACAGGGCGTTGCGAACCGTGTACCTCCTTCGGAAGCGCTCCCTGAGAAACAGCATCCCCAGGGTCATCGCCACGGCATAGAACGCAAAATGGACCCCTTTATCGAGG
The DNA here is from genome assembly GCA_964624565.1 of uncultured Robiginitalea sp. Classification (GTDB taxonomy): domain Bacteria; phylum Bacteroidota; class Bacteroidia; order Flavobacteriales; family Flavobacteriaceae; genus Robiginitalea. The sequence goes on along the minus strand of CAZUZE010000041.1, from coordinate 12,378 downwards.
TGGGGAATGGGTGGGGTCTTCAGGTCTATCCGATCCGACGGAAGGAGGCTGAGGGATGTAAGGGCAGCCATCCAAAGGAAAAAGAGGAGGCTGAACCTCAGGTCTTTACCCACCTATAAGCTCCTTGTAACCCGCCGCATCCAGCAGGTCCTCCAACTCCGAGGTGTCGGACATCCTGATGCGGACCATCCAGCCTGCCCCGTAAGGATCTTCATTGACCTTTTCGGGTTCAGATTCCAGATCGGCATTGAACTCGATAATCTCCCCGCTGACTGGCAAAAAGAGGTCCGAAACGGTTTTTACGGCTTCCACCGTGCCAAAGACTTCTTCCTTCTCCAGGGTTTCATCCACCGTCTCTACTTCCACATAGACGATATCCCCCAGTTCGCCCTGGGCAAAATCGGTGATCCCCACGGTAGCGATGTCGCCATCGACCCTGATCCATTCATGGTCCTTGGTATACTTAAGTTCGGCAGGTACATTCATTTTTTAACCACATTTAGCTAGTCAGGCAAATGTAGTTTTTCAGGGCTAACATGCCAACTTTGTTGATAAAAAAGGCGGAACAGCCCGTGGAAAATAACGGAAACCGGGGGTGGGGCCACCCCCTTGGGTTAGTTTCCGAAATTATACCGGAGGGTAAAGCCGGTATTGATGGTCGTTTGCGGGAAGGCCGTCGAAACGGCGAACTGGGAGAAATTGTGGTCGTAAAAAAACAGGGCGTTCAGGTTCTTGGTCAGGGCGTAGTCGATGGTGAATTTGATCGAGAGCAGGTTCTGCCCGGAGGTGACCTGGTTGTTGTCCAGGTCGAGGTTGCGGATGATGGTGATGTTGTCCCGCAGGCTCACATCCGCCTTGAAATTGAGGTCCCCTTTCAGGCGAGTGCGCTCGCCCCCGATCCGGGTGACGAAATTCACATCCTTGATCCGGTACCCCAGGCCAACGGTGTACTCCTTTCCGTTGATCTCCGTCAGCAGGTTGTTGTCAAAGGACAGGGAAAGGGCCCGGTCCGTCCGCACTTCTGCCAGCACGCTGAGGCTGTTCTGCATCTCGAAATCCACGCGGACCAGGGGGTTAAAGGCATCGTTGAGCACCACGTTGTTGATGATGTCCTCCGGCAGGAGGTCCCCGGTTTCCGGGTTGACCGGTGGCGCCCCGGTGCCGATCAGCTGCTCGCGTTCCAGGTTGGTCTGAAAGGAATTGATGCTGTAGGCGGCCCGGTATCCATGGCTGAGCGAAAAGCGTTTGAACTGCTTTCTGAACCACTTGTTCTTCATCAGGCCCGTGTATTTGATGTTCCAGTTCGGCAGGGGGATGTCCCGGAAGGTGCCCAGGTTCACTTTTTCCGGGTCTTTTCCCGTATACGCCGCAAAAAAGGAGGGCAACAGTACGTCCTGGCTCGTCTTCCCAAAGAGGTTCGGATAGCCTTCCTCGTCCCTTCCGGTATCCGGGAAGTTCCCCTCCTGCTGGAGCCTGTCGGCTACCGTTAGCCGGTTCTCCTTAAAGGTTTCGAAGGTCGCGGAGTCAAATTCATCGCTGCTGGAAAAGGAGGTCCCGATCATTATCGTGGATATACTGAAGGTCCCGAAGGTATTCGGCGTCAATGGGATGTACTCCTGGTCCTCAATCCTGAAATTCTCCTGCCGCGTGCTGGCAAACTGCCGCTCGGCAATCAGGTCGATGGTCAGCTCCGGCACCGGAAGCGCCGTAGCGGTAATGTTGAGCTGCTTGTTGGTCCTGCGGATGAACTGCTGGTTGAATTCCTGGAAATCCGTGAGCCATCCTTTGCGGGCCGCCTCAAAGCGGACATCGGCCTGGCTGCCGAAAACAAATCCCAGGGTAGGCCGGGTGGTGCCGATAAAACCGATGGACTGCGTATATCCGGGGAGCACGGACCCGTTGTTCTCGATGTAGTTGACGTTCAGCCGCTTGACCATAGTGAGCAGGTCGATCCCCACGTTGGCCAGTTTGGACGTCTTTTTCGGGGGTTTTTCAGCTGCCGCCCCGGCTTCCCCGGGCCTGCTCCGGGGGGCCGCGATCTGGCTGCTTACCTTGCCCCCGGACTTCTTCAGGCCCAGGCGGTCGTAGAGACGCTGCATGGTCAGGGTGGCGGTAAGGCTGTGGGTGTTCGCATTCTGGACGGAATTAATAGACGGCAATACCAGCTGGTCCTCGGGAACGCCCGGGTTCTGTTCTTTGGCCACCGCCAGGTTCAGGGCATCCCCGCCCCGCTGCCACTCAAAATTGCTCGTATAGGTATACTGGGCATTGATAAAATCAAGGATCGGGATCTTGCTGAAGGGCAGTTCGTAGTTCAGCTGCATTTGCTGGGCGTGCCGGTTGGGCTCGCCTGTGTTAAAAAACCCGTTCCACACGCTAAGTTCCTGGTCGATGTCCGAAAACGGATTCCCGGGCTCGGCGTAGTAGTTCCGGATGATATTGTTGTTGGCGGCCGTAAGGTTGACCCGGAGGGATTTGGTCACGGCATAATTCAGGGTATACTGCCAGTTGAACAGGTAGTTCCGCTGCTGCAGCAACGGCAGCTCGAGGCTTTCCACCCCGGGCTCCAGGACGTCGCGGAACCGCTGCTGGTTGAACTGCCTGTTGATATCCGACTGCACGGAGATGCTGCTGGGAAGCAGGTTGAAATTGAAATCCTTCAGCCACTGCCAGTATGCCCCCCTTAAAATGGAATCGTTCCTGGCAAAGGGTTCTACCGTCGCCGGTTTGAAGTTGTGATTGTAAATCACCCCGGCACGTACGCTCTGGTCCCTGAGTTCGGCGATCTCAAAATCCCGGTGGTTCGTCTCGTTGTAGGAGTAATTCAGGGTGAAGTTTTCGATGTCGAAAAAGTTGGCCTCCGCTTCCTCTGACCGGTTTTTTCGCACCCCGATAAAGTTGACGCTCGTCCTTTTGGTATAGTCCTCCGCCTGCTCCCGGATGGCATCGGCCTCATCGGCCGTGTCGGCCGCATCGATGCGGTCCTGCAACTTGAGGTCGTCGTAGACCGGGTCGAATTCGGGGGTGATGAGTTCTTCTGAGATCCCGTAATTAAAAGGGATTTGGAGCCCCCAGCGCTGCGGGAAGAGCTTGCCGACTTCCACATTGGTCACCACCCCGTAGGAAACGGCGTCCTCGCGCGACCGCTCATTCGGCCGCTGGTCAATGGCCCCGAACCCGGAGGTGGAAGTGCTTCCCGTTGCGGAGACGTTGGCAAAATCGGCCATGTTCGCATCCAGGGCGGCCACAGCGGCCCAACCCCCTTTATTGTCGAGGCCCGCCAGGCGCAATTCGTTAAACCAGACCTCCGTCCGCAGGGGCACATTGTCGATGTTCTTGATCCCCACCATCATGCTTCGGATGCTCCCCAGGGACGGGTTCCCCCGGATCCCGATGCGGACCTGGCCGGGCTGGCGGGGGGCAAACTCATCGACCTCCACGACCTCGCCGTCCAGTACTTCATAAAAAGTGATCGCCCCCAGGGTCTGGTCCGCAATCCCGGTGGACTTGACCTTTTTCATGTCGTCCAGGGCCACGTCCAGCTCGTTGACGGACGGCCAGATCTCGTCAGCGGTGGTCGCCGAAAAGTCCGTATAGGAAAGGGGTACTTCGAGCTGATAGAAGTTCTCCGAAAAATCCGTCCCGATCCTCAGGAAGGCAACAGCCGATTCAAAATCCAGGTAGGGATCCGAGGCGAGGAGTTTTTCGGCGTGCAGGAACATCTTGATGCGCTCGTACTGCCGCATGTCGATATTGACGTTTTTGAAAACCCCGCGGGAATCCTGCGGCTCCAGGTTTTCCACCACCAGGGACAGGGACTGTTCGTTCTGGCGGACAATCGTGTTGTTGTTGTTGAGCTGTTCGCGGAAAACCCCCGGGGGCAGCACGTAGGGTATCGGGATCCTGGCGTTGTTCTCCTCGATGTTGACCGTGTTGACGTCAAGGATGGTCCCGTCGTCCTCCTGGGGGTCGCCATTGGTCTGCAGGCTCCGCGTATAGGTCCTCCAGTCCCCCCTCACCAGGTCCAGGGTCGCAAACCGAAGCACCAGAGGGCTCTGGAACCCGGTCAGGTACATACGCATAAAACTGATGGAGCGGAAGTCCGCTATCCCGCCTATGGCGTCCGTAAAATCGCTGAGCGGGATCTTGTACTGAATCCAGCGGTAATTCAGCTGGCTGCCGTTCGGCAGATTGGTCGTGAGGCCCTGCCGGATGTCGGTGACATAGCGGTCTTCCACGGAAATCCCCGGGCGAATCGGGATGCGGTACTCAAAATAACTGTTGACCGTATTCATCGTCAGGTCCCTGTCCACATCCTCCACATCCGGCAAGGTGGTGTTCCCCCTGTCTGTAGCCGTCACGGCCACAGGTGAATTCCCCTCGGTGTTGTTAAAGTCCAGGTAGCGTTCGAGCACCCCTCCTTCCCGGTTCAGGTAGTAGGTATAATTGTCCAGGGCCGGGTCTTCCGGGGGGCCGTTGTAGCCGATGGCTGCCTCGGCTGCATCGGGCAGGCCGTCCAGGCCGACATCCTGCAGGGTCCGGTTGGCATCCTGGGCGTCAAAGGCGTAGACCAGCGCCTGGGTCGAGGGCACCTGTCCCCAGGCCGTCGGGGTGACCAGGTCATTGGAGCTTACCCCGGGCAGGCCGTTTTCGTACTGTTTCCGCCCGTCGGGCAGGATATCCTCGGTAATGTTCCCCAGGTTGATCACCAGTTCCCCGGGGCCGGTTGCCTGCCCGTCGACAAACGGGTCCAGCACCCAAAACTGTATGAACTCCACGTTGGACTGTTCAAAATTCGTGCTGCTCAGCGAACGCATGATCCCCCCCCATTTCTCGCCCGGGGATTCCCCTTCAAAATTTGGGTTCGCGTTGTAGGGCCCTTTTTGATCCGGGTAATAGGCAATGTCCAGGGTGTTCTGTACCGTTGTCTGCCCCTGGGCGATGTCCACCTGGGGAAATACCTCATCGATGAAAATCCGACGCGTCCCGTTGGTCGAGAGGTCATTGTCCGTGATCCCGGCCGGCCGCTGGTTCGTGTAAAAGATCGGGTCGATGGTGTACCAGGACATTTTGGCCCGCTCAAAACCGGCCTCGAGGCCCTGTTCGCCCTCGTCCAGGAACTCCAGGGGGGTACTTGCCAGGGTCCAGCCCAGGAAGCCGCGTATGTCGATCAGGGCCTGTGCCCCTTCAAAATCGTCCAGATAGGCCGTGGTCTCCCCCTGGAAATCGGCATTTTTGGGGGAATTTGGCTGCAGGAAGGCCACTTCGCCCCTGAGTGAGACATTGGAGGGCACGTCCGTATCCACGTTGGGCAGCATGTTGGCCAGGCGGGTGAGGAAGGGCACTTCCGTGGAATAATTCCCGTAGAGGTCAAAGACCGTATTGTTGACCGGTTCCACCCCGAAGTTCGCCTTCTGGGTCAGGGGGCGTTCATTCAGGTTCAAAAGGGTTCCCCCCAGCACAAAGTTCTCGTTGAACTGGTGTTCCAGGTTGATCCCGGTAAACCTCCGGGTCTGTTGCCCGAACACGGCGTTGTTCTCCACCGAAATATTGATCGGGACGTTGGAGTTCTCCAGGCTGGGGTCGAGGATCTGCACGGTCCCGGCCTGGTAGTTCACCGTATAATCGATGCCCTCCTGGAGTTGCCGCCCCCCGGCCGTCACGCGGACCGAACCCTGGGGCACGTTAAAGGCCCCGATGGGAATCCCTCCCCCGCTTTGGGACTTATAGCGGCCTTTCAGGCGGAAGCGGTTCTTTTCGGCATCCTGCAGGGAGGCTGCCTTGGTCTGTACGTACATATTGCGGAAGACGTACTTCTGCTGGTTGGGGTTGTACCCCTGGTCATCCGGGACGTCGTAATTCCCGCCACCCAGCAGTTCAAAGAGGTACTCCCCGAAAGGCTCCACCTTGGTAAAGATGATCAGGCCGTTCTGTGGGTTGACCGTGATGCCCGGGATAAAATCGAAGAAACCATCCCCCCCGGGCTGGATATCGTTGTACACATTGAGGCGGTCCAGGTTGAAGACATCCAGCAAGATCCGTTCCTCCAGGGGCTTGGGGCTGGTGGGCCAGCCCGCGTCCGGATCGACCGGGGTAATGTAGTTCCGGGGGGTGGGGTCGTTGTAGAGGATGTTTAGTTTAAAATCCTCCTGGGAAAGCTGAAATGCCCCGGTGGCGTAGATGTTTTTCATCATCAGGTCCCATATGGGGTCCGAGACGTTGGTGATGTTGCTCTTGAGCAATTTTACGACAAGGGTGTTGTTGTTGACCTGCAGCTCCACGCCCGGGTCCACGGTGGTGGCATCCACGCCCCCATTGGCGAACTCCCCCACCTGGAATACCTCCCCGTTGATGGTAAACTGGAAGGCCACCCCGAGGACCTCGTCATTGCTCAGCCGCTGGTTCAGGGAGATATACCCCAACTGGGTGTCAAAGGTATAGTCCCGGATGGGTTCCAGTTTTCGCGCATTCTCCAGGATGGCGTAGTCAAAACCCTGGTTGGCCTGGTAGCCCCCCGGAATCTGGAAGGCATTGTCAACCGTGGCGATATCCCGGATCGCCGGGGTCAGGACACCTCCGTTGCCGATCAGCGCCGGATCGTAATCATTGGCCCCGTTTCGCGGAAGGTCCGGGTTTGCCCCGCCGACGTTAAAAAAGTCCGGGGGGGCCCCACCCAGGCGCCCGATCCGCGTAATCTCCGGTTCGGTTTCGCCCAAATCCTGTATCGCGACCAGGTTGCGGACATTCTGGGTTTGCTGGCTCCGGTTGGTGACCCAGACCTCGAGCCGGGTGATCTGCACCTGGCTCCGGATAAAGGGGTAGCCCTCGAGGGCCTGGTCGTAGCGGTCCCGGAAATACTGGGCCAGGAAAAAGTGGCGGTCTTCATCGTAATCCAGGGCCGAGAGCTCGTATTCGGTAAGCGTCCCCCCGCCCTGGGCGACCACGGTGTTGTTCTGGGACCGCTGTTCGGAAAAGACCGCCGTTACGGTGGTGCGTCCAAACTGCAACTGGGTCTTTACCCCGAAAAGGCTTTGGGCCCCGGTTACCAGGGAGCTGTTCAGGGGCATGTTCACATTCCCCACCTCGATCTTCTGGATGATGTCGTCCTCGGTGGGGGTATAGTCGAGTTTGATCAGGTTTTGGAAATCAAAGGTCGCTTCGGTATCGTACTGGGCGGACACCTGGAGCCGCTCCCCGATCTTTCCAAGCATGCTCAGGCTGATCCGCTGGTCAAAATCAAAAGCGAGGTTTGTCCGGTTCCGGGGCGAGAGGGCCGGGTTGTCGTTTTTCTGCCAGATCACCCCGAGGTCCATGGCCACAGAACCCTGTGGGATTACCTCTATGGAGTTACCGCCGAAAATCGATTCGAAAAAACCACTGTTGACGTAAAAATTGGGGAGGAGGTTTTTGCGGGCCTCTTCACTGCCCTCCTTCTGGCCGCTGAAGGCGTCCATCTTTTCCTTGAAGTAGGACTTGATGTCCTGTTGGCGGACCAGGGTCAGGTATTGTTCCGGCGTCAGGATGATCGGGTAGGAAATATCGTACTCCCCTACCGTTTCCGTGTAGATATACCGGTCCAGTTTCGGATCATAGGTATATTTGGAGACAATGCTTTCCGGATTCTCCATACGCAACCTACCCAGCGAGACCCCGGTTTGGACGGAATCTGGTTCAGAAGGTTCGATTTCCTGAGCGACAACCGTCCTTACATTGGTTGCGATCAGGAAAATCAGGAAGAAAAACGGTTTGCAAAAGGATCTGAAAAAATTAGATGCCCCTGTTTTCAAACGTTTTACAAATTTTTAAGCGCGCTCTTAATAATACCCTCAACGCTTAGTGCAGGATCCTGGCGCAAAACCGCATCCACGGTCTTTTCCGCCGCCTTGCGGGCGAAACCAAGAACCTCTAATGCAGATAACGCTTCTTCCTTGTTTGTATTGCCTGATACAGGGGAAACTTCATCCATGTCGTAAATCTTCAAAACCTTGTCCCGGAGGTCCAGGATGACGCGCTGGGCCGTTTTGGCGCCAATCCCTTTTACCGCCTGTATGGCAGGGACGTTTTCGCTTACAATGGCATCGCGGACCTGGGCTGGGGACATGGAGGACAGCATGGTGCGGGCCGTACTCGTACCGACACCGGATACCGAGATGAGCAATTTAAAGATCTCCCGTTCGGCCGGACCGGAGAAACCAAAGAGGATGTGCGCATCCTCCCGCACCTGCAGGTAGGTGAGGATCCTAAGGTGCTCCTCATCCGGGAGGGAAGCGAAGGTATTCAGGGAAATGTTCACAAAATACCCTACCCCGCCGCATTCAATGACGAGGTGGGTAGGGTGTTTTTCAATCAGTTTTCCGGTGAGGTGGTTGATCATGGTAACTCTTGGTTTTAGCGGTGCTTCGTTGTTTTACAAGGGCTTCAGGAGTCCTTGGTACGGGCCTTTTTTCGTTTTTCGCGCTCCTGGGCGTCGATAACGGCAACCGCGGTCATGTTGACCATCTCCTCCACGGAAGCGCCCAACGGGATCACGTGGACAGCCCTGCGAAGCCCGAGCATAATCGGACCTATGGAGTCGGCCCCGTAGAGTTCCTTCAGGAGCTTGTAGGTGATGTTCGCCGATTCCAGGTTAGGAAAAATCAGGGTGTTGACCTTCCTTCCGGTCAGTTTCGAAAACGGGAACTTCTTCTCGTTCATTTGCGGGTTCAGGGCAAAATCAGCCTGGATCTCCCCGTCGACTGTGAGTTCGGGATGCTGCTCATGCAGGATTTCCACGGCTTTCCGGACTTTCCGGGCATTCGGGTGGTCCGATGAACCAAAGTTCGTGTAAGACAGCAGGGCCAGTACAGGCTCAAAACCGAACGCCACGGCCAGGTTGGCCGTCATGCGGGCAATAGCGGCCAGGTCTTCGGCTGTCGGATCGATATTGATGGAGGTGTCCGCCAGGAAGTACGGCCCTTTTGGGGTGATCATAATGTGCACACTCGCCGCCCGGGCGACCTCGGCAGCCCGTCCGATAACTTCGAAGATGGGCCTGACCACGGTGGGGTACGCGCGTGTGTACCCGGAAATCATCCCGTCCGCGTCCCCCTCGAGCACCATCATGGCACCGAAGTAGTTGCGTTGCCGCATCTTGATGTTGGCCCCGTACAGGGTCGTGCCCTTGCGGCTGCGCCCCTGCCAGTAGCGCTCCGCATAGTGCTCGCGCTTTTCGAGGGACCCGTTATCAAACAGGTCGATGATCGGGATGTCCGCATCAAACTCCAGCTCCCGCATCAGGCCTTCGATCAGCACCCGGTTCCCGAGGAGGATGGGGTGGGCGATCCCCTCCTCGTAAGCGAATTGGGCGGTTTTAAGGACATCCAGCTGGTCGGCCTCTGAAAATACGATCCGCTTGGGGTTCCCCTTGGCCCGGTTCATCAGCATCCGCATTACCTTTTTCTCATCCCCGGACCTTATGAGCAGTTCCTCTTCATACCGGTCCCAGTCCGCAATCGGTTCCCTGGCCACCCCGCTTTCCATGGCGGCTTTGGCCACTGCCGGGGGCACTTCCGTAATCAGTCTCGGATCAAAAGGCTTTGGGATAATGTAGTCGCGGCCAAAGGCCAGCCGGGTTTCCCCGTAGACGATATTGACCTGTTCCGGAACCGGTTGCTTGGCGAGGTTCGCCAGGGCTTCCACCGCAGCCATTTTCATTTCCTCGTTGATCTTGGTCGCCCGCACATCCAGGGCCCCTCTGAAGATATAGGGGAAGCCCAGGACATTGTTGACCTGGTTCGGGTGGTCCGAGCGCCCCGTCGCCATGATGACGTCCTTGCGGGTCCTTATCGCCAGTTCATACCCGATTTCCGGGTCGGGGTTGGCCATCGCGAAGACGATGGGATTCTCAGCCATGGATTCCAGCATTTCGGCCGTCATGATATTCGCGACGGAAAGCCCGATAAAGACATCGGCCCCCTTAAGGGCCTCCTCGAGCGTATCGATCTTAAGGTCGGTGGCGAATTCGAGCTTTTCGGTGCTCAGGCCCTCCCGGTCTTTTCGGATCACCCCTTTGCTGTCCAGCATGAGTATATTGGCGTTGCGGGCGCCGAAAGCCTTATAGAGGCGGGTGCAGGATACGGCGGCCGCCCCGGCCCCGCTGATGACGATGCGGACCTTGTCTATTTCCTTTTCAGCGAGCTCCAGCGCGTTCAAAAGGGCTGCTGCCGAGATGATCGCCGTGCCGTGCTGGTCGTCGTGCATGACGGGAATATCGAGCTCCTCCTTCAGGCGCCGTTCGATTTCAAAGGCCTCCGGCGCCTTGATGTCTTCGAGGTTGATCCCCCCGAAGGTAGGGGCCATCGCCTTGACGGTTTGCACAAAGGTATCCACGTCATGGGTGTCCAGTTCGATGTCGATCCCGTCGATATCCGCAAAAATTTTAAACAGCAGGCTCTTGCCTTCCATTACCGGCTTGGAAGCCTCCGGCCCGATGTCCCCCAGGCCGAGGACGGCCGTGCCATTTGAGATCACGGCGACCATATTGCCCTTGGCCGTGTATTTGTACACCAGGTCCTTATCCCTGTGGATTTCCTTGCAGGGCTCGGCTACACCCGGGGAATACGCCAGGGCGAGGTCCCGCTGGGTGCTATAGGGTTTGGTGGGAACGATCTTGATCTTACCGGGTTGCGGCTTGGCGTGGTACTCGAGGGCCTCACGCCTTTTTGTTTCTTCGCTCATCTTATGGATTTGGATTACAAAAGTAAGGGGATTATCGTTTTGACACTATCCGGGGGCGAGATTGAAATGGAAAAAGCGCCCGCAGGAGGCCGGGGAACTCCTCAGCTGAGTCTGGGAAGCGGTGAGCAAGGGGCCGCAAGAGGCTCTGATTGGAGATTGCAGGGTCTAACCGTATCTTGAAATTGGGGGTGGGGGCTTTGCCCCCTGTTTTTTAATGAATAACCACCCCGCCCCCTATGCCTTTAACCCTTTATTCCCGGTAGGGAAAATCCGGCCGCAACCTGTAGGGGGCAAAAAAAGCATTTTCAGAAATGTACCTTGTGTTCTTGTAGCCCGCCGCTTTGGCACCTTCGAGGATGGCGATCATTTCTTCGGGCCTCTGGAGCCCTGCCAAATCCTCCGCAACCCGGATCCGGAAATCCAGGTTTTCCGGAAAAAGTACGGTAAGCAGCTGGTTGCAATACAGGGAACTCTCAAATTCGCCCTCACTTCGGAAACGTTGGGAAGCTTCAATCGGCATCACCAAAAGCTGATTCTGTAGACGGGACCGGACATGCCGCTCTATGGAATATTCGGATTGCCCGTATTTTTTGTCGACCATCCTTAACTGCCTTTGCCACCATTCCCGATCAGGGGCCGGCGGGCTTTGGGAAAGCTCCCTGCGGAACCGCTCGGAATACCGTCGCCGCAGCGTATCCTCTTCCCTGCGAACCTCTTCAAAGGCCCTCGCTTGTTTTTTGTATACCCGGGTCATTTCAATTTGACGTACACGTTCCCCTGCCGCTTCCCGTGAATAACCGGCCCCATACTGCCGGATCACCTCGCCATATTCCCTGTGGCTCTCAAAAAGGCGCCCTGCGGCATAGAGGGTATCTGCAACGATGCTATCCATTTTGTAGGCTTCGGCGACAAAGGAGGCCGGGATCCTGCCCCCTGGGGTCGTCTCCATAATCATCCAGTTCACGGCCCTTTGAAGGTGTGCCTCAGGCGGCCAACGGTGTTCCCCCTCATAGAAGAACATGCGATGCGGCAACTGTATGCGCTCCAGCCACTCCCCTGCCTTCCACATCTCCAGGTAATTCATGTCAAGGGAACCCACGACCCCGGCAAAGGCAAATTGGGCCCCCGGCAACGGCATTTGCCCGGCATTCGGGGAAAAAGCAGCCCCGCAGGCAATCACACCACGGATCTCCGGGTTCAGCACGGCCAGGGTGGACGCCAGGCGCGCTCCTCCGCTGAAGCCTGCCACGAATACCTTTTCCGGGTCCACGGCGAATCGGGAAAACACATCGCTGAACAACCTGCCGGCCTGTCTGAAATTACGCTCGTACGGCCCATTGCGGCTGGCGTTGGAGCAAACGACGATCCATCCCCGCTCACCGGCAGGCCCGCTGAAAGTACGCACCCCCGTAGCGCCCCTCCCCGCGGGATCGAATACAAATATGACAGGTGCAGGGGTGGAAGGGTCGTACCCCTGTGGAAGAAAAAGCGCATACGTCTCCCCGGACCCATCGCTCAGGGACACAGTGTCCAGCAGCACACCCACTGGAAAGTGCCCGGGGTCCTGGGCCCGAAGCCCCCCACATGAAAGAAAGAGGAAGCCCTGTAACAGGATGACGGTGAAGGTGCAGGAAGCAGGCAGATCCAGTTTCATAGTGTGAC